>JBCCTE010000019.1:0-14369 GCA_039198915.1 Cyanobacteria bacterium P01_D01_bin.73
ACGCGCAACTTTTCCCAGGGCCGCCAAATAATCGCGATCCGCACCATAGAGGGTTTGGGCGATCGCCTGGGCATCCCGGTCGACGCTCTTTAATTGTGCTTCTAAACCTGGAATGGAATCGGCCATAGAACAGAGGAAATGGGAGTTGAGTCAGTTCGGCGGGGGATGGGGATAGGGGACAGGGAGAAACAGGCACACACAGGGCAGGACAGGGGACCAACGCGGAATCATCGCCGCCTACCGACTACTCCATATCAGCCGGCCAATCTTCGCCCAGGGTGAAACGGCTAAAACGTCGAACCCAAATGGTTTCCCCAAACCGGGCGATCGCCTTTTGCAACAGCTCCGCCACATCTAGCCCCTGATCACGAATATAAGGCTGGGACAACAAACACAAATCCGCCAGCCGCTTCCGCAGCCGCTCCTCGACCACCTCATTCCGTTTCGCGCGCCCCAGCCCAGCCAAATCCTTTTGCCCCAACTCCAGCGCCCGCTCCCGAGCCACCCGACTCTCCGGAATATCTGCCCGCTGCACATAGATCACCTGGGGACAGGCCGCAATTTGCATCGCAATATTATGGGCCAACCCATGGAAATCAGAATGCTTCGCCACCTCCCCCGTCTGGCAGTTCAACTCCACCAGAACACCAATCCGATTGCCCGTATGGATATAGCTAGCAACAATACCCTCCACCGGCGATCGCCCCATCGGCGGCAGAGAATCCATCATCCCCCGCTGACGCAACCAATTCCGAGCCTCAGCCACGTTTCCCTTCGTCGCCACTAAAGCCCGCTTACAATCCATAATTCCCGCACCAGTCTGATCCCGTAGGCTTTTGACCTGGCTTGCCGTGATGATTTCCGCCATTGTAGGTCGCTAGAAGACCGTTGCTAGAAGACCTAAGACCTAACCCTAGAGAGGACCTAAGGTCTAACCCTCATCATCCTATGGGGAATCGCTGGAAATATCACCCTCCCTCAGGCGATCGCCCCCCAGTGCCCCCCCGAAGCCAGGACAGACGCAGAGGCGGCGATCGCCACCTCAAAAACCAGCGGAATAGACGACCCCAAGGGGTCGCCTATCAAGCAAGATGGCCAATCCTAAGCATCAGCAGTCGCAGCAGCCTCTTCCTGAGGAGCGGCTTCTTCATCTTCATAGGCCTCATCCTCAAAAGACTCAGCATTGAACTGGTCGTAATCATCGGTGGTCAGCTCACCGTGACGCCCCTCATAAATGGCATCGGCCAAACGGCTAATGATCAACTTAATGGACCGAATCGCATCATCATTAGACGGAATAGGCACATCCACCACATCCGGGTCGCAGTTGGTATCCAACAGAGACACAATAGGCACCCCCAGCTTCAAGCATTCCTGCACCGCGTTATATTCCCGACGCTGGTCAATGATGACCACAATGTCAGGCTGCTTGCGCATATGCTTAATGCCGTCCAGATACTTCTTCAGCTTCGCCAATTCCCGGCGCAGCACAGACGCTTCCTTCTTGGGCAGCAGATCCAGCGCACCACTGGACTCCCGACGTTCCAACTCCTTCAGGCGCTCCACCCGTCCCTTAATAGTGGACCAGTTAGTAAGCATACCCCCCAGCCAACGCTGGTTAACGTAGTAGCCACCGCAGCGGGCTGCTTCCTGGGCAATGATGCCCGCAGCTTGACGCTTGGTCCCTACGAAAAGAACGTTTTTGCCTTGCTCAGAGGCGGTGCGTAGGTACTGGTACGCCGTCTCCATACACTGGGCGGTTTGCACCAGGTCGATAATGTGAACGCCGTTGCGGGCGGTAAAAATGAAGGGATCCATTTTTGGATTCCAACGGCTGGCCTGGTGACCAAAGTGAACCCCTGCTTCCAGGAGTTCCGCCAAAGAAACTACTGCCATTATTTTTCTCCTTTTCGGGTTTTAGCCTCCACCCAAGTTGTTTTTAGCGTTGTAGCGTGGGTAAAAAAGTCCCGAATGCCACTGCCTAAACCCGAAATCTTGGGTGTGCGATTTGTGAATTAGCCGAACTAGGGTAACACGATCGCCCAACATCAATCCCATTAAGTTGCGAAAAAAAGCCGGGGTCATTGAGTTGGATAGATTAGAAATGCAGGGATTGTAATGTTGTGACAATTTTTGGGGAGTGATTGATGAAATTGATTGCTGGCTTGGTGGCGTTGGTGGCAGTGGGCGGGGGGTTGGCACTAACGAATCCATCGCCGGAAGCCTACGCGGAGGAGGCGAGCCACAAGTTAGTGGAGAAGTTGCAGACGGAAACGTGCTCTGAGTTATCCAATACCTTCGGAATTAACCTTCAGGAGCAGTGTCGCAATGTGGTGGCGGAGTTGAGACCCCAGCTTAAGGGGCTGATTGAGTCGGGTACTGAGCGGACCAATTTAGGCGTGGTAAGCCATTACAAAACCACGCTAACGGCGAGCTCGCTATTGCCAGATTTTTTGTCGGGGCAGCTGCCGAGCTATGAGGTGGAAAGCCTCGGTGTCGCAACTCAGTTTGTGTTCTACCGCGCGGAAGAAGTGCCAGCGCCAGAGGAGAACAACTGAGGAAATGTCCTCGTTAGAATAATCGGCGTGCAGCATTTTTGACTTGGGTTCTGTGTGCCCGGTCGGTGCGCGGCGCTATCCATTGCTCCTGCGTATTCCAAGTGTTTGCATTTCTCGATTAGCCAAGCGGTAAGGCACTGGTGAAGGATCCAGCATTCACGGGTTCGATTCCCGTATCGAGATCCCAAAAGCTAGCCAAGCGGTAAGGCAACAGATTTTGGTTCTGTCATTCGCAGGTTCGATTCCTGCGCTTTTAACCAACAAATCCTCTTACGGTCAGACCCTTGCGAAAGTAAGACTACCCGGGATACCTCTGCGCTGACAGAGCAATTTGTCTCGCATCTTAATTGGGACTGGAGCGATCGCCCCGAGCCCACCGTTACCAACTCCACCGGAATAGCAGCGCTAAACCTACGGGAGCGGCAATGCTGGGCTGGCAGGGACGGCGGCGGCAGGCATCGGAAAAGTGACCCGCGCGATCGCCTCGCCATTGTTCGCGAGTCGGTCTCTTTCAGCTTTAGTTTGTGCGTAGCTTGGCTATGGCTTACTGGGCGAAACAGACGTACTCCTGGGCTTTGACCGCGATCGCCCGTTATGGCTCCGTTTGGGGCGATCGCTCCATCCCTACTCCCTACTGACCACCGGGAAATAACAGAATTTTTAAACCAGCGCCTCTCACAAGAACCGAGCTTAGAATGTTGGCAGTCATGGCTGATCTAAACGGTTTGAAGGGAGAGTTATAGAGCCTTTTGCGAGTTGGTTCCGTATGCCTGCTCGGTGCGCGGCACTGTGTGCGCCTGCGTATGCCAAGGGTTTGCGCTGTCTCTTTTGTGGAATGGTTCCACCTGGGCTTTGCTTGAGAAACACGGGTTCGACTCCCGTATTGGCCGCCACAACCCAAAAGTTAGCTCATTTGGTAGAGCGATAGATTCTTAATCTATTGGTAGTAGGTTCGAGTCCTACACTTTTAACCCCAAACCCTGAAAAGGTTTGATACACCGTCTCCTCTGAGGGACACTTGCCTGTCACGCAAGCTATTGGCAAAACGCAGAAATGCGTTGCGGTTCGACTCCGCGTTTTTTGGGACTGGAGCGATCGCCCCGAGCCCACCCGTTACCAACTCCAACGGAATAGCAGCGCCAATCCTTCGGGGGTGGCAATGCTGGACTGGCGGGGACGGCAACGGCAGGCATCGGAAAGGTAACCCGCGCGATCGCCTCGTCATTGTTCACGAGTCGGTTTCTTTCAGCTTTGGTTTGTCTGTAGCTTGGCTATGGATTACCGAACGAAACAGCCGTGCTCCTGAGCTTTGACTGCGATTACCCGTTGCTGATCCGTTTGGGGCGATCGCTCCATCCCTTCCAAAATTTTCTTTTTAACGTTACTGCTCCAGCGTCAATGCCCTTTTTCAAAACCTTCTACATCAAACCCACAGAGCGTGGTTTGCTCTTCCGCCGCAGCGACTTCAAACAAATTTTGAACCCCGGCATCCATCGCTTTATCGGTCGCCGCTGGAACGTGCAGGTTTTTGATGTGCAGGAGTCGCGGCTAACCCTGCGCAACCTGGAGTTTTTGTTGCAAGAGCATGGGGACGCCTTTTCCGAACACTGCGAAATTGTGCGCACGGGTTACAACGAAGCCGCATTGGTTAAGACACCGCTGCAGTGGTACATCGTGGAGCGGGACCAAATTGCCGCATTTTGGCGCGGTTGGAATCGAGCTAACCCCGTCACTGTCCATCGCTTCAACCTAGACGACAACCTAGAAATCCCTGCCGACCTGGTCGCCCAAATCCAACATCGCCCCGAGCTAACCTCCGCCATCCGCTTTGTTAGCGTCACCGAAGAACAGGTGGCACTGCTGTATCGCGACGGTGATTTCCTGCGGCTTCTAACCCCCGGTGTCTATGCCTTCTGGAACGTGGACCAGGACATCACCGTGCAGTTTAATCGTCGGTTGGGCGGCATTTTGACCGTTAAAGACCCCGAAAATCTCATCAACAATCATCCCGAATTTGTCGAAGAATATTGCGAAATCGCCACCCTGTCCGAAACGGAAATTGCGATTGTATGCGACCAGGGCAACGTGATTGATATCCTGCCGCCGGGAAGCCGTCGACTGTTCTGGAAAGGGGTGACCATTGAGGTGATTAACACCCAAGACCAGCCCCAGCTAACGGATCGCCAAATCAAGGAACTAATCCTAGGGCGCGACCCCGTAAAGCGCATGGCGATGTCGCTAATAACCGCGATTCAAGTAGCACCCCAGCACGTGGGGTTGTATTACGAATCGGGCACGCTGGCGGAAACCCTGGAGCCGGGCTGGCATAGCTGGTGGTCCGTGGGGCGCTCCATCAAAACCGAAGTGGTGGACCTACGTCTGCAAGTGTTGGAAGTGTCGGGACAAGAGATTCTAACGAAGGACAAGGTGGCGCTCCGGCTAAATCTCACCACTGGCTATCGCATCACCGATCCCAATTTGGCGCTGTCCTCTCTGAAAAATGTGGAGGAGTATCTGTACAAAGAGCTTCAGTTTGGGTTGCGTGGGGCGATCGGTACCAAAACCCTTGATGAATTGCTGGAAGATAAAGGGGCGATCGATGGGGAAGTGTTGCAGTATATTCAGCCCAAAGCTGAGGAGTATGGGGTGGCGATCGCCTCAGTAGGGGTCAAAGACATTATTCTGCCGGGCGAAATGAAAACCATCCTGGCGCAGGTGGTGGAAGCGGAAAAGTCTGCCCAAGCTAACGTTATTCGCCGCCGAGAAGAAACCGCCGCTACCCGCAGCATGCTCAACACAGCGCGAGTGATGGAAAACAACCCCATGGCCATGCGGCTGAAGGAAATGGAAGTGCTGGAACGTATCGCCGAAAAGGTGAACGGCATTGAAGTGCGAGGCAGCCTAAACAATCTGCTCTCGGAACTGGTCACTTTACGGGACCCCGATTAAGCCCCTATTGTGGCCAGCACTGCCTCTCCAATTAGAAAGCCCTGGGGAAAAATGGCAGGACAGAGTATTATGGACGTCTGTCATTTTATTCACGCTACTAGTCTTCAGCACCAACAGTAATGGTTAAGATTCGCCTCAAGCGCTTCGGAAAGAAACGCGAAGTTAGCTACCGTATCGTCGCAGCACAAAGCACTTCCCGCCGCGATGGTCGTCCCCTTGAGGAACTGGGATACTACAACCCCCGCACCGATGAGACCCGTCTAGAGGTGCCCGCGATCGTCCGTCGCCTTCAGCAAGGTGCTCAGCCCACCGAGACGGTTCGCCATATTTTGGAAAAAGCGAATATCTTTGAACAAGTTAAGGCTGCTAAAACTGAAGCCTAGACTGGTCAGCATCGAAACCTGGACCTAGACTAACAAGCGAGTTGTGTGGCTCTGAGACCAGGTTTCGAATCGTGCTCCCTAGCAACCTTTCCCTGAGCCGCTACAGTCGTATTTCAGAGTGTTCTTTACTGCTTTGTTAACGGTTTAATCGCGTGTCTTCCTCCCCCGAAAATTCAGCTACCCCCGACTATCCAGCGCTAGTGCGATTCTTCCTTGAACCGCTTTTGGATGCGCCGGATTCCTTGACCATTGATTGTGAAGCTGTTGCTAGTCGTGGTCGCGTTTGGATTCGTGTGGCGCTGGACCCAAGCGATCGCGGTCGAGCTTTTGGAAGAGACGGGCGTACTTTGCAAGCGTTGCGAGCAGCCGTTGGTCAAGCCGGTACCTTAACTGGACAGAAAGCAACGGTTGAGGTTTATGGAGAGCGATCGCAGAGTAGCCGTGGCGACGATGGTGGCGGAGGACGATCCTCTGGGCGCCCCCCACGTCGCGGTCCATCCTCTCGCTCTACGCCAGTACCACGCCCGCGCCGCAAAGATTCATAGGGCGTCAGCGGGGGCGAAGAACCTCATGGCTAGAAAATTTCAGATGGTTTAGCCTGAATACAGAGTGAATCTGTAGTTTGTACTGACGCATTACGAAATCTCGATTTGGCGAATTTTAATTTGGAGTTGCCAACCCCCGAAAGCGCAGTGGCGTTGGCTGGATATCGCGAAGAGAATTTGAAACAGTTGGCCCGCTTAACCGGCACCACGGTGGTTTTGCGAGGCCAAGAAGTTTGTATATCAGGACAGGATAAACAAGTCGCCCAGTGTGAAACTTTGGTGCGATCACTAGAGCCCTATTGGTCCAAGGGGCAGCGAGTAGACGGTGCTGATATCCTGACCGCTCGCCATGCCCTAGATACCCAGCGACAGGCGGAACTGCAGTCGATTCAGACGGACGCGATCGCCACCACTCGCCGGGGAGAAGTGATCCGCGCCAAAACCTTCCGCCAGCGCCAATACATTCAGTCGCTACGAAACCAGGATCTAATTTTCTGCGTGGGACCGGCGGGCACGGGAAAGACATTTTTGGCGGCGATACTCGCCTTGAAGGCGCTGCTGGCAGGGGAATTCGAACGGCTTATTCTGACTCGCCCAGCGGTGGAAGCAGGAGAGCGGCTAGGCTTTTTGCCGGGAGACTTGCAGCAGAAGGTGGACCCCTATTTACGTCCTCTATACGATGCCCTTCACGAGATGGTGGACCCGGAGAAGGTGAATAGCCTGATGGAGCGAGGGGTTATTGAAATTGCGCCCCTTGCCTATATGCGTGGACGGACCCTAAATCGCTCCTTCGTAATTTTAGACGAGGCGCAAAATACGACACCGGCTCAGATGAAAATGGTGCTGACCCGTTTGGGGTGGCAGTCGCGCATGGTGGTAACCGGAGATATCACCCAGACGGATTTGCCCAGCTATCAACAGTCGGGCATGGCGATCGCCCAAAAAATCCTAAACGGCACTGACGGGATTGCCTTTTGTCAATTAACAAAAGCTGACGTAGTGCGCCATCCCCTGGTGCAAAAGATTGTGGCCGCCTACGAAAAACACGACGAACAGCGCCCGCCAGAAAAAAACGTCAGAAGGGCGCCGAGCAACAGTCGCACTAATGGTCGACCGCGCCGTCAATAACAGCTTCTACGAAAGCGTTAACAAATACGCTTCTATAGTTCGTGGAAGTCGTACACAACAACGCCGGTTCTGGAATCATTACCAATGCTGACGTAGCCAGACTTCAGCATCTGAGCCAAAACTTCTTCCACCTTGTCAAACTCCAACCCCGTTGCCATCACGCCCTGGGTGACCGACAGCTTGCCGCCATACTTACTCGCCGCCTTCACCAGCCGCATCATAATTTCCCCGTTGGTGGGTTCCGCCTTAGGTTCTGCCGCGATCGCCTGAGGAGCCCCAGCACCAGGATAGTAGCCGCTAAGGAGTGCCCGTCGCTTCAAATTGTTCTCGTCCACCATCTCCGGGATTAGGAACAAATCAATAAACTGCCCGAAGCCAAACAAGCCCCAGGTGAATAACCAAAGAAGCCCGGTACCAATCTTGCGGTTGTAGAACCGATGGAGCCCTGAAACACCGAAAAGACACGCTAGCCACAGCACATAAGTCGTAGCTACATCGGTTCTTCCCGGCACCGGCTGATTCCCTTTCTTGGACGCGATCGCCCTTCTCTTCATCTGCCCATTCCCCACCATCGCTCTTGACGGCCTCTAACCAAATTCGCTTGTTCTAACCTTAGCGCGATCGCCACAGCACCCTGCCCCCAATTAACCACCTGCCAAACAGGCCGCCGAACCCCAACCGCCCCCGGCAAACCCTCCAATCCGGACCACTGGCAAAGCGATTTCGCTGCCCCTCATCCCTAAGATTCCGCAGAGAAGGAAAAGATATTACGGGAAAGAAAAAGTTTTAGTAACACTTAACGTCAAACTTGCTCCCTTCCGAAAAGGGCTTGATAGACTGATGCGTATCAATGCTCAGTTAGGCACCGACTAAGCAATGGTGAACTTGTTTAGGCGGCGTCATCAAGACTCAAAAGTGCCTAGCTTAAGAGCGCTTGGGAGCAGAGTGTCGGAAGGCTCGGGAATTGGGTCCCAACCTGATCTAGGATGATTCCTGGCTGGAGCATTCCAGCATTCAACCCGTTCACATCAAATACGAAAGTCACTAAGTATCCATGGTTAACTCCATCGAAAAGCAGACGGTAACGTCGTCGACAGTGGAAGCAAAGATGCCGGCGAAGGACACGATCCTGACGCCGCGTTTCTACACCACTGACTTTGAAGCCATGGCGGAGATGGATATTTCCATCAACGAAGATGAGCTAAAGGCAATCATCGAAGAGTTTCGGGTTGACTACAATCGCCACCACTTCGTACGTGACGAAGAGTTCGATAAGTCTTGGGACTCCATCCAAGGAGAGACCCGCGAGCTATTCATCGAATTCCTAGAGCGCTCTTGTACTGCTGAATTTTCCGGCTTCCTCCTCTACAAGGAGCTATCCCGCAAGCTTAAGGGGCGCAGCCCGATCGTGGCAGAAGGATTCAAGCTGATGTCTCGGGATGAAGCTCGCCACGCCGGATTCCTGAACAAGGCGATGTCCGACTTTAACTTGGCATTAGACTTAGGCTTTTTGACCAAGTCCAAGAAGTACACCTACTTCGCCCCCAAATTTATTTTCTACGCAACCTATCTGTCGGAGCGGATTGGCTACTGGCGCTACATCAAGATTTATCGCCACCTGGAGAAGCACCCCGAAGATCGGATTTATCCCATCTTCCGTTTCTTCGAGAACTGGTGTCAGGATGAGAACCGTCACGGGGACTTCTTTGATGCGCTGTTGCAGGCAAATCCTCAGTTCCTAGAAGGAACTCGGGCGCGTCTATGGTGCCGATTCTTCCTGCTGTCGGTGTTCGCCACCATGTATCTGAATGACCTGATGCGTAGCGGTTTCTACGATTCCATCGGTATTGATGCTCGCACCTATGACAAGGATGTCATTGAGAAGACCAACGAAACGGCGGGTCGCGTATTCCCAGTTATTTTGGACGTAGAACATCCTGATTTCTACGGTTTGCTGGAGAAGTGTGCAGCAAATAAAGTCAAGTTGGGCAAGATTGCTGAGTCCAAGGCACCGAAAGCTTTGACCTTTTTGCGGAAGTTGCCGTTGTATATCAATACTGGCGTCAATTTGATCCGGATGTATTTCATCAAGCCTATCCGTACGGACCTATCGAATCGAGCGAATCCTGTTCGCTAGGAAGCGCCGCTGCTTGATAGCCGATACTGGCTAGTTAAATTTATGAGCCCTCAGCTGTTATCGCAGTCTGAGGGTTTGTAATTTGGAGGACTTTTGTCAGCGGTACAACACAGGGTTCGGTGGTGATTTGTCCCATGTAGCATTGCACAAATGGAATCAGGCTTTATTATTAGGACCAATGTGGTGTGATTGAGTGTAGAGGATAGTTATGCTGGCCAGAATCTCGTCGGAAACGGGGCGGGCTCGGCGATCGCAAGAGCGGCGTAAGTTTTGGAACTATAGCGCTCGTCGATTAGACGCCAATGCCATCCAAAGAGGATTTGATATTGTTTTTTCCTCACTGGTCCTAATATTTTGTTCGCCGATTTATTTGATTTTGGCTGCGGCGATCGCCTTCAGTTCACCCGGTCCAATTTTTTATTCTCAAACCCGCGTTGGTCGAAACTTTAAGCGATTTCGGTGCATTAAGTTTCGGACGATGGTGACCAACGCCGACGAAATTTTGCAGACCTTGCTAGAAAACGACACGGAAGCCCGCCACGAATTTGAGACCACCTACAAGCTAAAAAAAGATCCGCGCATTACCTGGATCGGACAGTTTTTGCGAGTTACCAGTCTCGATGAATTTCCCCAGTTTTGGAACGTACTCAAAGGGGATATGAGCGTTGTGGGGCCTCGCCCGCTAGTGCCCGAAGAGCTGCCCATGTACGGTCGCCATATTCGTCGAGTGTTGACCGTACGCCCCGGCGTCACTGGGCTTTGGCAGGTTTCTGGGCGTAACAATATTCCTTACGAGCGACGAGTATTGATGGATGTTTACTACGCCTCCACGCGCCACCTGCTGATGGACCTGTGGATCGTCTTAAAAACCTTCGGAGTTATTGTTTCCATCAAAGACAACGGCGCGTACTAAATAAAAACACTGCGATAGGTTCGCTGTAATTTGCCTGTAGGTATTTGAGTTGAGGGGCGATCGCAATGACGCCAAGTTAATGCTGACTTAGATGACGCGAATTCATAAGCTATGTTGGTGGATGATTTGAAGGGCTACCCCCATTCTCTGGGCACACTCAAAAAGCACACAGCAAGCGATTCAGCCGCCACGATAAATTCGCCACGGCTATCTCACCACGGTCAAACAGAACGCCACTATGACGCAACCTAAGCGCGCCCTAATCACGGGAATCACCGGACAAGACGGTTCGTACCTGTCAGAATTGTTACTGGAAGAAGGCTATGAAGTTCACGGCATCATCCGCCGAACCTCAACCTTCAATACAGACCGCATTGACCATATTTACGAGGATCCCCACGAAGAAGGGGCACGGTTGCGGCTTCACTATGGCGATCTGACCGACGGTACGACGCTGCGGAAGATTATTGAGATGGTCCGCCCCGATGAGGTTTACAACCTAGGGGCACAGTCCCACGTGCGGGTTAGCTTTGATGCGCCGGAATATACCGTTGATGCGGTGGGCTTGGGCACCCTGCGCCTGTTAGAAGCAATTCGCGATTATCAGCAGCGGGCTGGAGAAGACGTTCTATACTACCAGGCGGGCTCGTCGGAGATGTTTGGTAAGGTCCAGGAGGTCCCCCAGCTAGAAACAACGCCGTTTTACCCCCGTAGTCCCTACGCTTGCGCCAAGGTCTATGGTCATTGGCAGACGGTAAACTATCGCGAATCCTACGATATGTTTGCCTGCAACGGCATTTTGTTTAACCATGAATCTCCTCGTCGAGGTGGGACTTTCGTAACCCGCAAAATCACTCGGGCGCTGGCGCGAATTTTGGCGGGCACCCAGAAGAAGCTGTTCCTTGGAAATTTGGATTCCAAGCGTGACTGGGGCTTTGCGAAGGACTATGTGCGGGCGATGTGGCTGATGCTGCAACAGGAGGAGCCCGACGATTACGTTGTGGCAACCAACGAAACCCACTCCGTTCGTGAGTTTTTGGAAGTTGCATTCAAGTATGCCGGTTTGAACTGGGAAGAGTATGTGGAGTTTGACGCTCGCTACCTGCGCCCGGCTGAAGTGGACTTGCTGATTGGTGATGCTACTAAGGCGAAGGAGAAGCTGGGCTGGGAGCCGTCGGTGACCTTCGAGGAGCTGGTTCACTTGATGGTGGATGCTGATATGCGATCGCTAGGATTAAAGCCCCTGGCAAATAGCAACACTGCCCACGAGGATATTGCCACCAATCGCGAGGCAGGTCTGGCAAGTGCGCAGTAGAGACGCAAACGTCAGGAATTGAAACGTCAGGAATTAATTAGACATTGCCTGTAAATGGTTGGCAGTAGGGGGGCGCGGTGGTTTGCTTCGCCCCCTTTCCACTGTTTCAGGTTCGATTGCTTCAGGTTCGATATGGTGTTGTAGGAAATTTAAGGCTATGGATTTAGGTAATAAGTCAATTTTGGTGACCGGGGGCGCAGGCTTTCTGGGTAAGGCGGTGGTTGACCAGTTGGTGGCGGCGGGGGTAGACAAGGACAAAATCATGGTGCCGCGATCGCGCGAGTATGACCTGACCACCATGGAAGCGTGCCAGCGCGCCGTAAAAGGTCAAGACGTTGTGGTTCATCTGGCGGCTCATGTGGGCGGCATTGGCTTAAACCGGGAAAAGCCCGCCGAGCTGTTCTACGACAACTTGATGATGGGGGCGCAGCTAATTGAGGCGGCCTATCGCAGTGGCGTTGAGAAGTTTGTGTGCGTCGGAACGATTTGCGCCTATCCCAAGTTCACTCCGGTGCCCTTCAAGGAGGAAGACATTTGGGATGGTTACCCTGAGGAAACCAATGCGCCCTATGGTGTGGCGAAGAAGGCGCTGTTGGTGCAGCTTCAGTCCTATCGCGACCAGTATGGATTTAATGGTGTGTATTTGCTGCCCGTGAACCTGTACGGACCGGAGGATAATTTCAATCCTGCCAGCTCCCACGTCATTCCGGCGTTGGTTCGGAAGGTTTACGAAGCGCAGCAGCGGGGGGATGCCACGATTCCAGTCTGGGGTGACGGTAGCCCGACGCGTGAGTTTCTATTCTCAGAAGACGCGGCGCGGGGCATTGTCATGGCGACCCAGTCCTTTGAGTCGTCGGAGCCCATCAATTTGGGAACTGGCTATGAGATTTCCATCAAGGATTTGGTGGAGCTGATTTGTAAGCTGATGGATTATAAAGGCGAGCTTGTTTGGCAAACTGACAAGCCCAACGGTCAGCCTCGCCGTTGTTTGGATACTCAAAAGGCAAAGGAAAAATTTGGCTTCGAGGCAAAGGTTAGCTTCGAAGAAGGACTGAAGCGCACCATCGACTGGTATCGCGAGAATGCGGCGGCGATCGCGAAGGCTGAGGCGATCGCCTAGCCCCCACATACCGCAGCAGCCATTCGACGGCCGATAGCTCCAACAAAAAAAACCAAAGCGCCCGAGAGTGAAATGCTCTCAGGCGCTTATTCGTATCTTTGGCGCAATCCCTCAAGATTGCCGGGTCAATCCTAAATAATGCCGGACACGAGCTGTAGTACCAAAATTGCTGCCATGGGTGACAGGTCCAAGCCACCGAGGGGAGGAATAAAGGAACGGAATAGGTTGAGGTAGGGGTCCGTCAACTGGGTCAGGATTGAGAACGGAGGGTCGAACCAGTTGATGTTGGGAAACCAGCTCAGCAAGATCCGAAGAATCAGGATGACCGTATAGATCGAAAGAAATTGGGCTAAAGTTCCGGTTAGCAGGTTTAGGGAAGCTTCCATATTTTTTTCTTTGTCTCCTCGGATTGCCTTACAGCAGAGTCCTAAGTTTTTAAATCTTAGGCTAGTTTAACAGAGCCATCACGGGGTAGGCGTCGAGGCAATACTCGGAAAACCGACCTTGAGCGTTATTTTTTCGTCTGGGCTCTATGCTTCTCTATTCCTGTCCTTGAACATTGCCAACAGTACCAGTTACCACCTCAACAGTGCGGTTCTCGCCGTTGCGGTGCACTTCCAAGCTCATGGGATTGCCCACACCAGTTGACTCAACAGCCTGTTGAATTTGGATGGGCTCTTTAACGTCCTTGCCCTGGGCTTTGAAAATTACGTCACCGGGGCGCAAACCAGCTTCGGCTGCGGGAGATTCAGGCACAACTTGTACAACCAACACGCCTGAATCAATTTCCAACTGAAAGGTGCTGTTGGGATCGGTGTTTACCTGCTGCTTCAATTCAGGGGTCACACCAATCATCCGAATGCCTAGGAAGGGATGCTCCACCTTGCCCTTGGTGATGATTTGATCGGCGATTTGACGAGCGCGGTTTATGGGGATTGCGAAGCCTAGCCCTTGGGCTCCGCGAATGATTGCTGTATTTATGCCGATAACGCGACCTTTTTCATCGATTAGCGGACCGCCGGAGTTGCCGGGGTTAATGGCGGCGTCGGTTTGGATAAAGTTTACGCGTTTGTCGGGGATGCCCACTTCGACGCTGGAGCGACCGGTGGCGCTGACGATGCCGGTAGTTACGGTGTTGTCCAGACCAAGGGGGTTACCGATCGCGATCGCCCACTGCCCCGGCTGTAGCTCTTCGGAATTGGCAAAGGACACCGTGGGTAGCCCCTCGGCTTCTACCTTAATCACCGCCACGTCGGTAACCGAGTCAGAGCCCAACACTTTTCCCGGTAGCTCGCGCCCGTCTTTTAAGGTCACCTTCACC
>JBCCTE010000020.1:0-14339 GCA_039198915.1 Cyanobacteria bacterium P01_D01_bin.73
AGGAAATCACCGTTGATGATGGTGACACGGTGATTCGTGGGCGCATGGACGTGATGATTGCCCAAGAATGGGACGAGGGTCGCTCCTCTCTGTGCATCTTGGTGATTGAAAGCAAAAACAGCACGGTAGATGTTTCAGTAGGCATGCCTCAGCTTTTGACTTATGTCGCTTCGTTTTTAAACAGTCAGAAGTCAGTGTGGGGCTTGGTTACCAACGGCAGCATCTATCAGTTCGTTCTAGTGCAGCCAGGGCTATATCGTGAATTTCCGCTATTGAATCTGATGCGTCCCAAAGAGGCTGAGGAAATGTTGAAAGTAGCGATCGCCATCCGAAAAGATTTCCACGAAAACCACACAGAAACCCAGGATAAAAAATAGGACGCACCGGCAAATCGGTACGCCCTAAAATCCATTTAAATTTGATAGGAATTACGCTTCAGCAAGGCGAGCATTAACCGCATCCCAGTTCACTACATTCCACCAGTTGCCCACATAATCACCACGGGCGTTTTGGTAGTTCAAGTAATAGGCATGCTCCCAAACATCCAAGCCTAGAACCGGCGTTTTACCTAGAGTAATTGGGCTGTCTTGGTTAGCGGTATCCAATACTTCCAATCCGCCATTTTCGTTAACCACTAGCCATGCCCAGCCGCTACCAAACTGACTTTTCGCGGCGGTGGCAAAGGTGTCCTTAAACTTATCAAAGCTGCCAAATTCTTTTTTAATTGCTTTGGCGATCGCCCCCTTCGGCTTACCACCACCATCGGGGCTCATCACTTCCCAGAACAGGGTGTGGTTGGCATGACCGCCGCCATTATTGCGAACAGCGGTGCGAATATCTTCAGGGATGGCATCCAGGTCGCTAATTAGCTCCTCAACGGATTTGTCCGCTAGCTCAGGGTGCTTGGCGATCGCCTTATTTAGCTTTTTCACATAGCCCGCATGGTGGCGGTCATGGTGGATGACCATGGTGCGCTCATCGATATACGGCGCAAGGCTTTCGTAGGCGTAGGGTAGCGGCGGTAGCTCGAAGGCGGGAGCGGCTTCTTCGATGGTATCGGCGATCGCTGGTTGATAGGACGGCAGCAGCACACCAACGGTTAGGGTCGCCACAAGCAGCGCCAAGGAAAACCAACGATGGGCGTCAATTCGCTGAGTTAGGCGACGGGACAAGGTTTTGAGCATGGGTTCAGCGGATAACAGTATCTAAAGACAATATAAAAGTTTTGCTGGATTTTAGGGCGCGTTGCTGACTCCTTCCAACTTCGCCTCGGTTTCGAGCATTAGATTTTGCAGTTGATCCAGCAGGTCCGGACTTGCGTCCCCCCAAAGCCCCCGCTGGTTTGCCTCCAACAGCCGCTCCGCCATATCCCGCAGCGCCCACGGGTTTTTCTCCCGCACAAACTCCTGCACCTTCGGGTCCAGCAAGTAAGCGTTGGCGATGCCCTCGTACATAAAATCTTCAGCGCAGTGGGCAGCGGCGTCGTAGGCAAATAAATAATCCACCGTCGCCGCCATTTCAAATGCCCCCTTGTAGCCATGGCGCATCACCCCGGCAATCCACTTTGGGTTTACTACTCGCGATCGATACACCCGCGCAATTTCTTCGGTGAGGCGGCGCACTTTGGGATTTTCCGGTCGGGAGCGATCGCCAAAATAAGTCACCGGCTGAGCCCCCCGCGCTGCACGCACTGCCGCCGTTAAGCCCCCCTGAAACTGGTAATAATCATCGGAATCCAGCAAATCATGCTCGCGATTGTCCTGGTTATGGAGCACGATTTCCATGGTTTCCAAACGGCTAGCAAACGCTTCCGGCGCAGACCGACCGCTAGAGGAATAGGTCACATTGCTAGGCGCATCGCCAGTTTTGGGCTGCGAGTTAGACCGGCAGGTATAGGCATAGGAACTCCAATTAACGTAGGCGCGGGCAAGATCTTCATCGGTCTGCCATTCCTTCGACTCGATAAGCCCTTGCAGTCCAGCTCCGTAGGCTCCCGGCTTGGATCCAAAGACCCGGTAACTGGCGCGAAGGGCAGCGCGATCGCCCGGCAAACCCGCATCAATCCAGCGTTGGGTTTCGGCTTTGATGCGATGAGCGATGGGGTTATCGCTGGGGGATTCGTCGAGGGCGGCGACAGCTTGGACGGCGCGATCGAATAGGTCAATCAAGTTAGGAAAAGCGTCTCGGAAAAAACCAGAAATGCGCAGGGTCACATCCACACGGGGACGACCGAGGGTGGTGATCGACAGCACTTGAAAATCCACCACCCGGCGAGCGGTACCATCCCAAATCGGCTGAACCCCAATCAACGCCAAAGCTTCGGCAATATCATCACCCCCAGTACGCATCGTCGACGTGCCCCAAACCGACAGCCCCAGCGTCTTCGGATACTCCCCATGCTCCTGGGTATACCGCTCCACCACCAGCTCCGCCGCGCGACGCCCCACCCCCCAAGCCGATTCCGTGGGCAAAGCGCGAATATCCACCGAATAGAAATTGCGACCAGTAGGCAAAACTTCCGGGCGACCGCGAGTTGGGGCTCCAGCAGGGCCAGCAGGGATAGGGCGACCGGCTAAGCCTGAAAGAAGCGCCGACATTTCATTAGAAGTTGCCTGGAGCGATCGCCAAAGCCACCCTTCAACCCACTCCAATTCCTGCTTCAAGCGGGGCGTAAACGGATCAATATTCGAGTTGGAAATTACCGAATTAATTGCGTTGGCTGCCGAATTTTCTAACGCATCTATTGCTTCCCGAGCCGACAGGAACTCCCTCCCATCTGGTTCAACCAAAGGCTGCATCAAAGGTACTGCCGGATCCACTGTCAACGGGTTAAAATCCCAGCCCCAATCAGCCGCGATCGCCCGAGTAATTCCCAGTCGATTTTGCCCAGGACTACGGGCGATCGCCACCATCAAATCCCGAAGCTGCTCACCCGTAGGACAGGATCCGAAAATATGTAGCCCATCACGAATTTGCGCCTCTTTTAACTCGCAAAGATAACCATCCAACGTCGCCACATCCAGCTTCTCCGACGCACCGGGCTGCTGTTCTAAATCCTGGTCGAGCTTTTCTGATTTAACCAAAGTTTCAATTTGAGATGCGATCGCCCCAGTGCGCTTAGGATCTAAACTTTGCGCCTCGTAGTATTCATCAACCAACCCCTCCAAAGACGACAAATTTCCGTACAGTTCCGCGCGGGTTAATGGCGGCGTTAAATGGTCGATAATTGCTGCTTGTGATCGCCGTTTTGCCTGAGAACCTTCGCCAGGGTCATTAACAATAAACGGATAGAAATGGGGCATCGGTCCCAGCGCCACTTCTGGATAACAATTTTCCGAAAGAGCAATACTTTTACCCGGCAACCATTCCAAATTTCCATGCTTTCCCACATGCACAATTGCCTGGGCTTGGAACTGCGATCGCAGCCAAAAGTAAAACCCTAAATACTCGTGGGTAGGCTCTAAATCAGGTGCATGATAATTCAAAGTTGGGTCAGCATCATAACCTCGCGCTGGCTGGATTCCCACAAAAACATTGCCAAACTGGATGCCCGCGATCGCCACCTCTTTCTCTATAGGAAACTCCCCCCAGCGAGCTTCAATACCTTTTTTAACTGCCTGTGATCGCCCTTGAAACCAACTTTTATACTGCTGCCAATCCAACGTTTGCCGAACCTGTTTAAACTGCCAACTCGCAGGATCGTTTGTGGTTCCAGCAGTTAGTTCCTGAATCAGTTCATCCCCAGTTTTTGGAAGATTCTCGGGGTCACCCAATTCATAGCCATTACGACTCAGTTCCCACAGAATATCCACACAACTTTGGGGTGTATCTAACCCAACACCATTGGCTAAGCGCCCGTCTCGGTTTGGATAGTTTGCCAAAATTAATGCGACTTTTTTGGTGTTTGAGGGCGATCGCCGCAGTCCAACCCAGTTCGCCGCTAGCTCCGAAATCCACTCCACCCGCTCCATTAATGGTTCATCAGTGACCACCATGGTTTCCAGTTTTGGATCCTGTTTTTGCACTGTTTTGAAGGCGATCGCCCGTCCAATAATCCGCCCATCCACCTCCGGCAAAGCCACGTGCATCGCCATATCCCGAGGCGCTAAACCAAAACTGCCCTCGTCCCATTGTTCAAAGGTGCCGCTGCTTAAAATCGTTTGAATTACCGGTACGTCCAACTTCCCCCAAAAAGTTTCCGCAACTTGTTTTTCGTGGTTGGCAATATCCTCACCGGGACGACCAATTGCAAACCCAGTTGTCATTAGCAAGCAATCAATATCGGCCCAGACTTTCAAAGCCCTTTCCTGAACCTCTGCATCTTTTAAAGAGGAAAAAAATACCGGAATTGCTCTTATATTTCTATCGATTAATGACTGAATTAGAGCATCAATAGCGCGAGTATTCCCTGACTGGAAGTGCGATCGATAGAAGCCAATTCCTACTTTTGGAGAACCGTTGCTTAGATCAATAGAAGCGGGCGATTTATAAACATCAATGCGAGGGATGGGTGCTGGTGCAGGCGGATTGTGTTGGGTTCCTAAACAGCGATCGCTCAAAAACAGCAAGAAATTTCGGAAATTCTCAACTCCGCCTTCAGAAAAATAGCGCCATACTTGATTCGCCACCGTCAGTGGCACCGTTGACGCCCCCATCAATCCAGGGTCCGGCTGATCATCACCAGGAATTACGACTAGATGTAATGGTTGCTCTTCATCTCGTTCCGCGGCCAAAGTTTCAAGAACTTCTAAGCCGTAGCTCCAGTAGCTTTTTCCGCCTAGCAGCCGCACCACGATAATCTCTGCTTGCCCCAGCACCTCCTCTGCATAGGTATCGATAGTGAGTTGCTGTTGCAGATTTAGTTGGTTGCAGGCGCGGATTTCTGGGAAATTTTCGGGGAGGTTGGCGATCGCTCCAGCCAACGTCTGAATTTCCGTATCCTTTGGCGTGATTACAACGATGGGTGCTGGTGTTTGTTCAATAAAGACGACCCCTTCAACGCTGGGATCCCAGCCTCCCGGAGCAGCAGCAAGACGATGCACAGAATCACCCACAACCAACATCACTATAATTTTGCCAGCCGGTGACAGCACCACTAGCGATCGCCAGCCCACTTCGCCGCTATCCTGGTAAAAATCCCTTAGGTAGGCACATATCGCCAATGACCTTTTCTCTCGTTCACCTCCTTTCGCCCCTTGCCGTTTCCCAACAAGCACTAATGGACGGCATTTTTGTTGGCATTGCCGTCACCCTAGGTGTCGCCGCATTCGGCATTATGTTTAACGGAGCCCTGTCGAAAGTCCGCGACAAATAGTTCGATTCGCTTAGCTAGTTTTATTGGGGGAGGGGCTGTGAATTTTGGTGAGTTGTTCGATAAGGGCGGCGTGGCAATGGGACCGTTGCTGTTCCTGTCGGTACTGTCTTTGGGCACCGTGGTTGAGCGGTGCGTTTTTTGGATCAAAATTTGGCTGAATGAACGGGCAATTGTCGATCGCGTTCTGGATGCGGTGAAGCGGGATTGGGACGCTGGTGCGGCGATCGCCAAGAAATCAAAAAAGCAGCCCATTGGTCGCTTTTTGGCAGCCCCCTTCAAACTTAAAGAACCAGACCCGGAAGTCTTCAAATTGGCGCTAGAAACCTCAGCCGATGAAGAGCTGACGGCAATGCGCAAGGGCGAGAAAATCCTCGAAGCGACGATCGCCCTCGCCCCTCTTTTGGGTCTACTGGGCACTGTCCTAGGCTTGATTGACTCTCTGGGATCGCTGCAACTGGGTGACATTGGCACCGATGCGGGAGCTGGGGTGACCGGCGGCATCGGCGACGCTTTGGTCAGCACCGCGACGGGGTTGATTATCGCCATTATCAACCTGGCGTTTTACCGACTGTTTCAAGGCGTCCTGCTGCAACAAGTCAAGCTATTTCGTCGGGTCGGGAACGAGCTAGAGCTGCTCTATCGCCAGAAGTGGGCGGGGCAGGAGCCGACTGGTTTATCGATGGCTGACGGTGACGATGATGAGGATGACGATTAGGGGAGAAATCAGCGATGAAAATTAATTTGGACTCTCCCGGCGAGGACGTACGCATCGAAATCCTGCCGCTAATTGACGTCATCTTTTGCATTTTGACGTTCTTTATTTTGGCGGCGGTGACCCTAACGCGGCAGGAGGCGATTGAAGTGGATCTGCCAGAAGCCTCCACCAGTGCGCCGCAAACCAAAAGCAATGTTGTCATCGCCCTCAGCCCATCGGGACAATTGTACTGGGATGGGGAGGCGATCGCTGTTGAGCAGCTATTGCGCGACCTGCCAACGTTTTTGCGCTCCAACCCCTCCGGCAAAATTATTTTCTACGCATCGCGATCGGCGTTTTATAGCGATGTGATTAACACTTTGGACTTACTGCGTTCCGTTGGCGGCAGCCGCGTTGCGTTGGCGACCCAGCGCCCTCAGTCGGATATTCCTGGGGCTGACTTTGACAATCCGAATTTTGAAGATTCTAATTCGGACGCTCCTGAAAATCCCGCCGGCGATCGCATTCCATCCACTCCGTCGACGGGCGTCCCATTCCCTGGACAGCCCGATGGAACCCTGCCGGGATTGCCAGACGATCGCCCCGCCGGAAATGATCCTTTCAACCGAAATCGGCGATCGCCCCTAGGAACCCCAGATTCCAATCGTCGCTCCTTCCCATAAAAAATCCCCATTCCAAGGCAGCTACACCACCGAGGAATGGGGAATTTTTAATTATCTTTAGTGCCCTAGTTTTAGCGCTCTAACTTTTTCTTTTTAATCGCTAGCTTTCTGGTCAGCAGCAGTGGAGCCGGTTGCAGCAGCCTCCGCCTCTTCACCCTTTTCGCTATCAACTTCCTTGCCGGACTCTTCCTTTGCCTTGGCCCGCTGCTCGCGCTGCTTACGCTCAGCTTCCAAAATATCTTTCATGGTTTCCTGAGCCATCGCCAGCTTCTCTAGGTTGCCGCGATAAAGCTCTAGATCCTTGTCTAGCTTGTCGGCAGGCAGATTTAGAGGCTCGCAAATCGCTGTCAAAAATTCCGTCAATTGCTCCTTGTCCTTAATCAGCTCAAGGTCGCAGGCTTCCAGAATGGTGAACAATCCAACGCCCAACAGACGGCTGTACTTCGTTGCACTGTCCATCAAGGGCTGAACCGCTGCCTTAATGGCATCGGCCGAGCCGCCACTGCCGCCCTCGCCCTTGAGGATTGCAACCACGTCATCCGCAGACAAGCCCTTTGCTGCTTCCAAAAGTGCCGTTGAGTCTTTGCGGAATTGGCTGGCGTCTTTCTGCCCAGCGCTGCTGCAAATGGCGGAAAAGATGGAAGTGCGATCACTCTCTGGCTCGTAGCCCGCCATAAACCGGTCGAAGGTAGTCACCACGCCAAGAGCGTAAATTGACGTGTAGGAGAAATTACTGCCCACCGTCAGCAGGTGCATTTCCACCATCAATTCTTCGACGACGCGCCGATATACGGAATTGATAGGACGAGTATGAGCGGTGTGGAACGCCCGCTTAGTATCAGAAACAGTTCGAACGTTATTCACAGATTGCGCTATTAAAAGTACTTCGGTCGGGCTCTTTAATTTTCGCGCCCGTCGGTATTTTTGCCAAGCATTAAGCCACCATTTCCTGGCGATCGCCCCCCTTCAAAGCCAATCAGCAAAAGTCAAGGGCGAAGTTCCACCTACAGACGGTAGAGTTCCCACGTCGCCTCGTGATCCTGATCACCAGGATTGAGATGGGCCAATCGCCAGGTTTTGCCTTCTGGCTGTCGCTGAAGATAAATCTCAAAGGGCGATCGCTGCTGAGTCGTTTGCCGCCCGTCCCGAGTTAGCTCCAGCTCGTAGGTGCCACTAATTTTGAACCCGGCGCGATCGCCCACAGTCAACGGCAGCCGTTCCTTCACGCGAATATGGGTCACCTGCACCCCCAACGCCTCAGACACGGCATCCAGGGTATCAACGGCAACGGGCAAATCTTTCGGCAGCTCGCCTGTGGAGTCACTTTCGTCCACGGAGGCATCTGAAGGCTGGGATGAGTATTCCTGGGCGATCGCCACCTGAGTCCGCAACACCTCCAAGGTCACCGCCCGCTGCACCAACGAATCCGCTCCCATAATCCGCCCGCAGCCCGTCAATAAGCCCAGCACCCCAACCAACACAACAACCAGGCTCAGCTGTCCCAGCCTAGCCAGCGCATTTTTCAGATTCAGCATTCCATCTACCCCTTCTCTCAAAAAATACGCCCGAACCCTGCCCTTCAATCAGTCTTCCATTCATTTCACCTTCCGTTCATTTCAGTCAAAGGTCGATTGACAGTCGATTAATAACTGAATGAGAAGCAACTGATCAGGAGACAAAAGTTCATCAAAAAACCGTTTCTTTCGCGCCGTTTTCTTCACATTGATGAGTACTCACTCCCGTCACAATATGCCTATGTTACGATCATCGCCAGCGCTAGTACCGATTTATTCGGCCACGCAATTATGGGCAAAGTTCTTGTTCTCAACGCGTCTTACGAACCCTTGAATGTCACCAGTTGGCGGCGGGCAGTGGTCCTGCTGCTGAAGGAAAAGGCGGAGCAAATTGAGCATAACGGACGAATTATTTATCCAGGTATGCCTCTGCCTAGCGTAATTCGTTTGCGCCACTATATTCGGGTGCCCTATAAACAAATTGCGCTGACCCGTAAAAATATTTTGAGTCGCGATAATCACTGCTGTCAGTATTGCGCCTACCGGGGTGATGATTTGACCCTGGACCACGTGGTGCCGCGATCGCGAGGGGGCGGCGATAGTTGGGAAAATATGGTGGCGGCGTGCGTCCGTTGCAATATCAAAAAGGGCAACCGTACCCCGAAGGAAGCTAAAATGCCCCTGCGACGCCCTCCCCGTCGTCCCCACAGCAGTTTGTATTTCGAGCTAACTCGACAGGTGGACAGCGGTCGTCACCAAGAATGGCGCAAGTACAGTATTGGTGCTTAATCAGGAGCTTAATTAACTGACGCAGTTTATTGTCTTTATTCGGGACTTCGTGAGTCTAAATTAACGAACCAGAAAAGTTAATAAAACTCCTGGTAATAACCAGCTTAAAAATGCGCTTCGGGTTAACTGAAGCGCATTTCTAATGGTTGAAACCGTGATCGGATTGTCGGGACTTCCTAACAGCGGCTTGATGCGTTTTTCGCCTTGATAATAATTTTCGCCACCGAGCTGAACCCCTAAAGCGGCGGCATAGCTGGCTTCGCTCCAACCAGAATTGGGGCTGGGATCCTGGGAGCCATCCTTGCTGGCGATCGCCCAAACCCTCTCCGGTTTCCCGGACCATAGCGCCAGGGTCAGTACGCTCAAACGACAGGGAATCCAGGTCAGCCGGTCTTCAAATTGAGCGCTGAACCAACCGATATAGGTGTAGGGCGATCGCCTATAGCCCACGGTGGAATCCAACGTGCTGATGGCTTTGTACGCCATGGTGATCGCGGCAACAATTCCCGGAAAATCACCAAAAACTATCGCCCCAGCGATCGCCCAAAACAACGGAGCCAGCACCCCATCGATGGCATTTTCCGCCACCGTTTCCAAGGTTGCCCGCAGGATTTCTGCTTCATTTAGATTGTCTGTATCCCGCCCCACGTATAGTTTTAGGCGCGATCGCCCCCCTTCTACGCCTGATTTTTTAAGGTTATCAAGCACGTCCCATGCCGCATCTCGCAAACTGCGGCCGGCGAAACAGGAGGCTAGGGCGATCACCTCTACAGCAAATCCCAGCAGCGGGTAGACCTGGTGAGCGACTTGGATAATTAGCCAGGTGACCAGAGCGCTACCGGCGATCGTGCTGATGCCCAGCGCTACTCCCGCCAGCCGTTCTGTTTTCGGAGAATAGTTTTTACCCAGTACGCGCCTGGTAAACTCATTGATCCAGACGGCGATCACCTGCACCGGGTGATACAAATGCCACGGGTCGCCGATCATCCAATCCAAAAGCGCCGCCAACAGCAAAAGCCCCCCGGCACGCGGGAGGCTATCAATAGGGAAATCTGTAAACCAATCGCCCAAAAGCTTAACGACCGCCGACAGTAATTTCGTCCACCTTGATATGGGGCTGACCGACAGTGACGTAAACGCTACCGCTGACGGAACCGCAGAAGCCCGCCGCCAGACCTAAATCTTGAGACGACATAGAGATTTTGTGCATCACGTCCGTGGCTTCCCCAATCAGGGTTGCGCCCTTTAGCGGCTTGGTGATTTTACCGTTTTCAATCATATAAGCCTCATCAACGCCAAAGTTAAACTCGCCCGTTGCGCCAACGCTGCCGCCGCCCATCTTCTTGCAGTAAATGCCCTTCTCCACCGACGCAAACAGGTCATCGTTAGTGAAATCGCCTACGTCAATGTAAGTATTGCGCATCCGAGACGCGGCGGCGTAGGTGTAACCCTGACGGCGACCACTGCCGGTGCGGGGATGCCCCGTGCGTACAGAGCCGGCGCGATCCGCGATGAAGTTTTTCAGGATGCCATTTTCAATAAGCAGCGTCCGTTGGGAGGGCATACCCTCATCATCCATATCGATGGTGCCGAACTCCTGATCCGTCAGACCTTCGTCCCACGCTGTGAGGTTTTCGTGGGCAATTTTCTCGCCTTTTTTATCAATAAACGGCGTCGTTCCCCGCTCAATCTGGGTGGTTTCTAGAAGGTGTCCGCAGGCTTCGTGGAAAATCACGCCGCCGAAACAGTTCGCCATAATCACCGGGTAGGTGCCCGACTCCACAAAGTCTGCATAGAGCATCTGCCCCGCCGACTCAGTGATTTCGTCTGCCGTCGCTCCGTGGTCCCAATTGCGCAAGAATCCAGGATCGCTGCTGCTACCCAAACGCTTGTTGATGGATGACCGATTTGCCCCATCGGCACAAAGCAGCATGCTGCCCAAGGACTGGGTTAGGCGAATGTCGCGGGCAAACACCCCATCGCTAGCCGCCACCAAAACCTCTTGCCAGTCGCGGAAGTAGCTCGATCGCCGAGACTGCACGTGCTTACCCCGCTTCAGCAAGCCATCGTTCGCCGCCAAAAGCACATCGCCCATTTCTCGCATTGAGCTGCACTGCCCTAGCCACAGCCCCTTTTCCTTCGCTGTGCCATAGTCGCGGAACATTTCCAGGTTAATTTCCGGCACAAAGGCGTTGGGACCTGGCAGTATCAGCCCCAAAATCGACAGCGCCTTTTCCAAGGCACTACGCAATCCGTTGAAGGACAAATCGTTGGTGCTGACATAGCAATCTTGCTTACCGCGAAAGACCCGTACTCCCGCACCGGATGCCAGACTGGGGGAAATGCTGGTGATGGCATCGTCTTCTGCCAAGCAGCTAATGTAATTTTTACGCTCGATAAAGAACTCGATAAAATCTGCACCTGCTGCTCGCCCAAGTCCTAGCAGGGTTGATAGGGGCGATCGCCAGCTTTCATCAAAGTGGTCACCAGCAAGCTCGTAATTCAGGCTGGGCACTTCCTTAGATAGCAGCAGGGTCGTTACCATTCGAGTTCTCCTTAGGATCTGACCGTTAAGAAAATTTACAACGGGTCTATTGCTAGTCTAGCAAAGGGCTTCAGTTTCAGGGACGGACTGATGTGGTGAATAACCGTCCTGAGGGTGGTCGCGACAAATCAAAGCCCGACCCATAAAATTTGAGAGTCGCGTTAGAAATCCAGCGTAGGGGGAAACGATGGCGACGGAAACGGTAACGAAGGCTGAGGTATTGGAGCTGCTGGCGGACTGCAATTTAGGAATTGGCGAGTCGGACCAGGAGCGGGAAGAGCGGTTGGCGGCGATCACGGCATTGGAACCCCAGAATCCGACGCTGATCCCCACAACGGCAGCCGACATCCTAACGGGAGACTGGAAACTTCTGTACACCACCAGTCGCGGAATTTTGGGACTGAATCGTCCGCCATTTTTGAAGTTAGGCACCGTATACCAATCAGTCCGCGCCTCCGAGCAGCGCATTTACAACATTGCTGAAGTCAATAACAATCTGTCATTTCTAGCTGGCGTTGTTAGTGTTGGCGCAGGATTTGAAGTGCTATCTCACAAGCGAGTTCAAGTTAAATTCGAGCGGGCAGTCGTGGGACTAAAAAGCTGGATTGGCTACCAAGATCCAGACTCCTTTACAGGACGTTTAGACGATCCAAAGCGTTTCCCTGCCTTAGAAGTTAAATTCGACGCTAAAAAGCAGCAGGGCTGGTTAGATATCACCTATCTTGACGAGAACCTGCGCATCGGTCGTGGCAACGAGGGCAGTATTTTTGTCCTTGAAAAAGTTTGATTTTCAATACTTTATTCTTACCGGTTCTGCTGATTTAAAGCGGAAATTGTATTGCGAATACAATGAGCATCAAGCAAGCGTTGCTCCTTCTGTTCGACGACGGTGCACCTTTCAAAGAAAATTGGCAAAATGGGCAACTCTCCTGCCTCCAAATCAGCCACAACCTGTCCACTAGTCGGTTCAAACTGTTGTAGGCGCGGACTCTTCTGAAACTCTTCCAGCGATAATTTCCACGTTTCCACTAGCCAAAAATCAACGTTGTATCGATCAATAAAATCAGCAATATCAGCAGTATCATTGCTATATTCAGCAGCAATCATATCTTCAATTCGCCGTCGAAGCTGCTGATAGTAACCCCAATGATATGGAATAGCGTATTCTGATGCGGCCAAAACAGAACGCTGGGCAAAAGTAGGAATATTATCGGCTTCCCTCGCTAGAGATGCCACCAAAATATCCTTGGGTTGTTCTTTTAAAAACTCATAGACATCTCCCAAGCGCCCTTTTATTTGTAAGTGGCAGTAAACCGCAAACCCTTTAGATAGCGGAAACCAACCTAACCCGATCATTAAAATCAATAGCCCAGCAGCACTTGCCTGAATCCAAAGCGGTTTACGATTCTCTTGCCAAGCCTGAATGCGCTTCCACCACCTTTCCAGAATCAGTCCTATGGCGATCGCCCCCAGCAAAACCAAAGTGATCCGCAGGGAATAGTAGGTATATCGAGCCGGTAGGTGAAGCTGAAATAGTGATAGATGGGCAGCAAAAAAAATCAGAAATGATGCCGCAATAAAATATCCAATACGCCTTATTCTAGGGTTGAGATGAGGCGTTAATTTCGATTCATTAGGCGACCGCAATAACCAAGGCAAGGCGAAACTACTTAGCAATAAAGGATTGAGAATACCTAAGGAGAGAAAGCCACTCCGTGGTGAAAATAGCCAAAAGATAAGTGGGTTATTGTGGAAAAAGAATGATCTCCCGTACTCGCCGTTGACATAACCCAATTCAGGCAAAGTCTTAGCTGTTTCTACGGACAGTACTGGGCTGAAATCTAATCCATTACTAATGCTTCTTTGTAACAGTAATAAACCTAGAATTGAGAGTCCTATAATCCACGAAACTAGGAACTTCACAGGGGGCTTACGCTTTACAATATTTCTGCCGACGGGAAGTGTTAGGGTGGCGATCGCCAGCAGCAAAGCCTGAGGATAAAATAATGCCTCCAAAGTCATAAATATGACGATTGAGACCACCGAGTCAGCGATGAAACCATCCAAAAACCCAATCATCCATGGATAGACGAATGCCCTTGGCGTAGCCGATATGATTCCATCCTCTAGCCACAAGGCCTGATTGAGAAAGAAACAGCCTAAGAATGCAAAGAAAGGACTAGGAATCAGTCTAAGAATCAGGCGAAAAAAAAGAACAGTCGAGAGAGCTGCAATCAACCCCGGCAGAATCTTTGCAGCTTGCAGAGGTTCAACCCCGAACCAGCTAAAAAAACGGTAAAGTCCCTGATAGCCTAGAGGTGCAACACTTTGGAAATAGTCCGCGATTAAATCATTGGGAAAGAGGTCAGGATCTAGCCATCGCTGCATCCAAAATACATGCTGTCTTGCATCGTCCTGAACCATATAGGTTCGCGATGTCCCATAGTTAAATGCCTGAAGTGCCTGCCGGAAAACAATTGACAGAGAAGCAATTAAGTAGGGAAGATTTCTGCGATCGCACCAGTTATCACTTCTCGGTGTAAATAATTGGGAAAGCCATGCTGTTAAACGAAATGTGTTGCGCTTTAGCATGGCAGATTGGCTATTTTGAAGCGTATTCTACTGAATCCTTTATGCTTGAAATCCGAAATAGTTCAACTATTTTTTCAGCTCAAATAGCTCTATTGAGTTGACTAAATACATCCCCTCTCCTCCCTCAAACTGCATTTTCCAAGACGGCTTTAGACCAGCACTCTGTAGGAGAAAGGAAAGGTCATTTCTTCCCGGCTGTACTGGTAGA
>JBCCTE010000021.1:0-13864 GCA_039198915.1 Cyanobacteria bacterium P01_D01_bin.73
ACGCAACTGGCAGATTACGAAGAAGACTTTGACCAGCGGGCCCAGCGGCTTTTACGAGAACTGGCCGAGTTTACCGAAGCATCGGCGCTAATCGCAGAAAAGCACGAACGGCAAACGATAAGACTGAGTTGGATACTGGTCGGCAGCGCCACGGTATTGGGCATAGCCTGTGGAGATCGACGTGGCGGCTACGCTGAAGCGGGTTGATGATGCCTGGCGCGATCGCCTGGGAGCTAGTTTGGGCTCTTACCAAGCCTCTCTGGATTTGGCGCAGCCTTTGTCCCTCAGTGCTGCCTATACGCCGTTGCAAATTTCGTGGAATTTGTCCCACCAGCGCTGGTTAGAGGTAACGGATTTGGAGGAAACGGCAAATGCTGACGCCTCGCCGCCATCCCACTCTGACATTTCCGCTATTTCCGCCAGGGATGACCTGGCCAGCCGCGATCGCACCGTTATTCTTGGAAAACCGGGCTCCGGTAAGACAACCCTGCTACGGCATCTTGCTTTATCTTGCGCAGCAGGTGACTTTCGCGGCGATCGCCTGCCAATTTTCATTGAACTGCGACATTGGGCCGCCACGCTGCAGGCTTCAGACCAAGAGATAAAGCCCCTTCAGGAATTTATTCAAGAGTCTTGGGCGCTGGTTCAAATCAGCCCCATTGAGACCGAAGCGATCTTGCAGGCGGGACAGGCGCTGGTACTGTTGGACGGCCTGGATGAGGTGGCTACGGCTCAGTTTGAGTCGGTGGTTCAGGGCATTCAGCAATTTGCCGCCCATTATTATCATGTGCCCATTACCGTGACCTGCCGGACTGCCGCCGATCGCATCCGGTTCCAAGGTTTTGCCTATGGTGAGCTGCGGGACTTTGATTGGCACCAGGTTAAAACTTTTGCTCAGCGATGGTTTACGGCGATCGCCCCCTCCCGCGCTACCAATGACTCTGCCCAAAGTAATGACATGGCGGCAGACTTTTTAGATCGTTTGGAGCAGCGAGAAAACCAAGCGATTCGTGAGCTGGTCAAAACGCCAATTTTGCTGGGGCTAGTGTGCTCTGTGTTCCATGCTCGCGCCACCTTTCCAACCCAACGTTCCAAGCTTTATAAGGCGGGGCTCAATATTCTGCTGGATCAGTGGGATAGTGCCCGAGGTATCCACCGAGAAAGCCGCTATCGCAAGCTGACGAACGCCGATAAGATGCGGCTGCTGGGGCAAATTGCCGCCACCCAGTTCGAAGCTGGTCGCAGCTTCTTCGAAAAATCTGAGGTGTTGGCAATTATTTGCGACTTCTTGACCGTTATGGATACGGCGGCCGGGAAGTTTGGAAATGGGCGGGGCGATCGCTCCCAAAATTGGGAAAATCGCTGGGCTGACGCCGAGACAATTTTGATGGACATCGTCGTCCAGCACGGCTTGCTAGTGGAATGCGCTCGCGATATTTACGCCTTCTCTCATTTGACCTTTCAGGAATATCTAACCGCCCGCAAATGGGTGGCGGCGCTGTCGGCGTGTGAATCGCAGATAGTTGCCCTGGATCATCCCGAGCAGTCCCGTACTCAAAGCCCCGCTGATCGCCTAGCCACGCGGTTGGCGGAACGGGTGTTTACGCCCCGTTGGCGAGAAACCATTGGTTTGGTTGTTGAGATGCTGCCGCGCTCCGACAGTTTATTAATTGCTCTGAAATCGGAAGTTGATCGGGCGGTGATGATGAGCAGCCGGGTTCAAGATATCTTGCGGAATCTTGCCGACAAGGTATCCGCTCCCGAACTGGAGGAGCTACCCATCAAGCCGGCCGCCCTCAGGGCGTTTTACCTAACGCTATTTCAAAATCGAGATTTAAACTTGGCGATCGCCGTTGACCCGCAAATTGCTAGCTTCTTGCCGGATCCGGTTGCTCTGGACCTAGCTCTAGCGAGGGTCTACAGCGCCGCCCGACAGTTGCTGGCGCAGCCCAATTTGAAGGGGATGCTGTCTCTGAATTTTGCTTTAGATTTAGATGGGCAATTTACCCTGGCTGCGGATTTTCAGCAGGCGATCGCCCAGCTTAAGCATCAACTCCCCTCGCCGGAACTGGGGCGGGATGCGCTGCTGGAGTGGTGCAAAACGGACCTATCCCACTGGTGCCGCGAACTTCAAGATTGTTTGCAGGAACACCGGCTGCTCATTGCCGACTGGCAGCTTGCCCCTCAGGAAGTCCAAATGCTTGAGGATTATTACCAAGCCAACGAATTCCTTACCGGTTGCCTAGCTAACGGACAGGTCAGCCAAGAGGTTCAAGCCACCATAGAGTCGGAGCTGTTGCTGCCTCTCTCGCCCCCCAAAGGCTCGCCAAAACGACAGGATCCCGCTGGCATCTCGATCGCATCCTAACTAACCCCTGTGATTCCATCGCCTCCACTGACTGACCCGGTTATCTCTACCCCGGCGAATGTCTGGGCGAATGGGTTTTAAGCTGAGAAACAGGTCACAATATCAGCACGTCAAAATCAGGACATCAAACCCCTTCCTTTTTCCATGGCAGAGTTGTTCAACGCCCTTCGCACCCTACAAGGCACCCAGAACGCTGTTTTTGGCAACTCCGACGCCAGCTCCAGCGATGCCTTTACTGCAACCCCCCTTACCTACGATAACGACGCAGATGCCAAGGCCGCTCTGAGTCAAGGCACTGTTATTGTGGACCGCACCCACTGGACCCGCCTGGAGGTCACTGGTGATGATCGCCTCAGCTTTCTGCACAATCAAACTACCCAGGACTTTAAAACTCGTCAGCCGGGTCAGGGTTGCCTCGCGGTCGTTGTAACCGCTGCCGCGCGCATTATCGACCTCACTTTTGCTGCGATCGCCTCCGACTCCGTGTTGATGCTGGCATCCCCAGAGATGGGCGATCGCCTGGCGAGCTGGTTTGACCGCTATATTTTCCCCATGGATCGGGTCACCTTCACTGACCACACCAACACCAGCGCCACCTTTACGCTGTTGGGCTCCACTAGCCACGCGACCCTGGAGCAATTGGGATTTAGCGACGTGGGTGATATGGCTCCCTACGACCACCAAAGCGCCACGATTAATGGCTACACCGTTCGGGCGATCGCCTACAGCGGTCTGGCGCGCCCCGGTTACACCCTGTGGACCGACGCTGAAAACGCCGCTCCTTTGTGGAAAGCACTAACGGACATCGGAGCCGTGCCTGCCGGCGAAACCCTTTGGGATATCTGGCGCATTGAAGACGGCGTGCCGAAGCAGGACAACGAACTAACGGACAGTTATAACCCCCTAGAAGCCGGGCTATGGCAAGCGGTTTCCATTAACAAAGGCTGCTACATCGGTCAGGAAATCATTGCCCGCCTCAACACCTATGACGGTGTACAGCAGTGCCTATATGGTGTGCAGCTGGATAGCCTCCAGCCACCGGGGACCAAGCTAATCAATGCAAAGGGCGATCGCGCCGGCACCATCACTAGCAGCCAAAACACAGGCGATGGGGCGATCGCCCTTGCCTACATTCGCCGTAAGCAATGCGAGGTTGGAGCCAGCTTTGCCGTAACTGCCGAGCAAACCGGTGAAACGGGCACTATTGCCGATATCCCCTTCTCTGTCCGCTCCAACCCCGCTGATAAGGATAAGCCCCAGTTAGACTAATCGGCTTCACATGGTCTAGCTAGATTTGCCTATGCTGCCTCAATCTCAATTATCATGGGCGATACTGGATTTGAACCAGTGGCATCCTGCTTGTAAGGCAGGCGCTCTACCGCTGAGCTAATCGCCCCCATTTAGCGCATTGATAAGAGCCAGACAACTGCCTTCCAGTTAGCCTCTCTCAAGCGCGAGTCAGAGTATAGCAAGAAATGTCGATATTCCACCAGCCTATAATTTTGCGACCAGGGCAAATTGCTTACCTTGCCCAAGGGCCATGGCGTCTTTACGTTGAGACCATCGACTACGTTGCGACGAAGCAATCCTACTGGGTTCGCCCTCTGATTCTGACTTCACAGAGTGATCCTGACGATTCCGCGGTGGAGCGATCGCCCCAACCGCCCGCAAAACCAGCTCCGCTGGCACAATCAACCAACTCAATACTGCCGCCTACCACGCTTCTTCTCCCTCCCGCCCAGAACCACTCCTCTAATAGCTATTGGCCCCATGGCGGTTGGTATGACGCGCGAGCCGCAGCGCACTTAGTTTGGCCACAAAATTCGTTTCAGCATGCTTTGGACGAGGACATTTTGCCTTGGCTAACCGTCCTGCACAGCGTGCAACCAACGGATTGTTCTCGGACGGTGAAAGTCGCGCTCCAAGAATTTCTTCGCGGACTCTGGGATCAGCCCACTCAGGATTAGAACTCGTCGTCAAACCCTGTGGGACGATGGCAAATCCGTAGGCGCAGCAGCCACTCGGAAAGCCATAAACGCTCTAATGACCTCTGCATGCGCGGAAGCTGAATCCGGGAAATGGTCCATGGAGCTGTGGCTCTAAAAACTAGACACCAGCTCGATACGCCCTGCATCCATTTCGAACATTAACAATTCCAGCGCTTCATACTCGGCGTCGGAAACGTATCCTAATCGACTAAGTTCAGAATTAATTTGGTTTTCAATATCGGGGGTTAACTGCCGCAAATACAAGGCCTTTTCAACCAAGCGGCGAATGGCATTTTTCGCTTGCACAATCAGCTCCAGAGATATAGATGAATAACAAGCAATGAACTGGTTTTAGATTGATCTTATTGTGGAATTAGTCCGCGAAGGTGAATGCGATCGCACAATTTATACCGCGTGATCTTGATCACCTCAAACCATCAGTGAGCAGGCCTCTTTTCCCACTCTTTTGTCTACTCCAACACGATAGGCAATGACTATCACAGCAATAAAAATGCTTGTGACACTGGGCAATTCGGACGCTGGATCCTTTCAAATTTTGAAACAAAAGCGCGTAATTTGTCCCTTTAAGAACAGTATCTTGTTCAACTCTTTAAACCAATTACTTCAAAAAGATTAAAGACTTTATCTTCAAGGTTTTTAATGCTGATGCTGGGATGTTAGCCGTAGGCGATGGTTAGGAATGAAAACGATGCTGAGATTCCGTGCAAAGACTTTCACCGTTCGTGTGCTTAAGTCATGAATCCATAGCTCAATTTGTGAATCCAAAAATGTAGCCATTCAGTTCCTGTTCTCAATTCCGGTGCAGGTGATTTTGGACCACGATCAGCCCCTCTCATGTTGTTTGCCGCTTCCCTCTCCAAAGCATCTTCAGGGCAGCGGCTGGATCTGTTGGCAACATCAATTCAGATGAACGATCGCAAATATCGGACCTTGAGCTACCCTTGGTATAGGCAAAAAGTAATGATTCTTCATACTCGTAGCCCAATATTCTCCCCGAAAAATCATGTCCCTCGAGCAGCTCGACCAACCGTCTCAACCGAACGAAGCGCGATCGCAAGCTAAGCGCAACCCTGCGCCGGTGCAGCGCTCAGCCAGCGGGGGATGGATTAACTCCAAGGTCATGACGGTCGGATTTGGTATCGGTATTGTTGTCAGCCTCGGAGCTGGAATTTGGCTGAGCCAAGCCAGCGGAAATCAGCAAACTAGTGACTCTAGTGGCTCTGCGGTGGCGGCGCAGCAAGAAACCGGTGTAGCAAAGCCAGTTACTGTTGCTCCGGCTCAGCCTGCTCAAATTCGTCAGTTCCTTAGCGCTACTGGGACGGTGGAAGCGCGTGAGTTGGTGCCCGTAAAGTCCCAAGCTTCAGGACTGCAAGTGCTACGTGTCCTGGTGGATGAGGGGCAGCTGGTTCAGGCGAATCAGCCTATGGCGATTTTGGATGATTCGGTGTTGCGCACCCAGCTTGTCCAGGCGCGGGCCTCGATGATGGAGGCGGAGGCAGCTTTGGCGGAGCTGCGGCGCGGTAACCGCCCAGAGGTTATTGCTCGGGCTCGCGAGGGTGTTAAGCAGGCAGCGGCGCGAGTGGAGCAGGCTAAGGCAGATGTGCAGCTTGCGGAACAGCGGTTCAAGCGCAACAAAGAACTTTACGACGGCGGCGCGATTTCTGAGGATCGTTTGTCGGAAATTATTACCCAGGCTCGCAGTGCTGGGGCGGCTCAAATTCAGGCGGAATCGTCCTTTGAAGAGGCGAAAGATCGACTAGAGGAGCTGCAGCGGGGGGCACGTCAGGAAGATATTGTGCAGGCGCAGGCTCGGCTGTTTCGGGCCCAGGGACAGGTTCGGGAATGGGAGGCAAGGATTACCCAAGCTCGGGTGGTGGCTTCGGCGACGGGGGTTGTGGCAGAGCGTCGGGTTAAGGTCGGCGAGCTGGTTAGTAATGAAAATGAGCTGTTTTCCATCATTGAAGGGGGAGTGGTTGAGCTATACCTGACGGTGCCGGAGACGGAGGTTCGTCGAATTCGACCGGGGTTGCCGGTGCGGGTAACGTCGGATGCGGACAGTGATTTGAAGCTGGTGGGACAGGTTCGGGAAATTGACCCGATTATTGATGCCGATTCGCGCCAGGCAACGGTGAAGGTGGCGCTGCGATCGCCTCAGGGATTACGCAAGGGAATGTTCTTGCGTGGCGAGGTGGCAACTGCTCTGGCGCAGGGGTTAGCAATTCCTACGGCGGCGGTGTTGCCCCAAGGGGACGGTAGTTCGATTGTGTACCGCGTCAAGCCCGATAGAACGGTGGAAGCCGTTTCTGTACAAACCGGGGAAGTGTTGCCGGGGAATTGGATTGAAATAAAAGATGGTTTGAAGCCCGGCGAGGCGGTTGTCGTTAAGGGTGCCCCTTATTTGAAGGATGGTGATCGCGTCCAAGTGGCTGGCACCGTTTCCCCTCCCACCCAGCAGCAGCCCCAGTCTCCTAATCAGTCAGCACCGAATCAACCTTCCTCTTCGGCAGCACCGCGATCGCCGGCAACGGGCGCACCATCCACGCCCCCAAGCTAGGTATCCAATTCAATTCCAATTAAGCCTTGATTAAGCTTCCGCTGGACTAGCAACCATTTCGAATCTCTGCTCGTCGCTCGCTATCATCAGACGCTTCGCCCGCTTACTACCCAAGCCCCAACGGTTCCATGCAAGAGCGCTTCCATCTGTCGATCTGGTCGATTCGTAACCCAGTTCCCATCATCGTTCTGTTTCTGATGCTGGCACTATCTGGGCTTTTCACCTTCGGACGCCTTGGTATCGACTCCACGCCCAACATCGACGTGCCGGTTGTTAGCGTCAGCGTCATTCAAGACGGCGCGGGACCGACCGAGATGGAAACCGAGGTGACCCGCAAAATTGAAGATGCCGTTGCGGGGCTGGGCAACATCGACAACATTCGTTCGGTGATTGTCGATGGCTATACCAACACTTCCATCGCCTTTGATATCGGAACCGACAGCGACCAAGCCACTAATGAAGTGCGCAATGCGGTGTCGCAAATCCGTAGCGAGCTGCCCCAGACCATTGAAGATCCGACCGTTGAAAAACTGGACTTTGCCGGGGGGGCGATTCTGACCTACACGGTGTCGTCGGACAGGCGGTCAGTGGCTGAACTGAGTGATCTGATTGACCGAAAAATTACGCGATCAATCCTAAGCGTGCCCGGTGTTGCGCAAATCAACCGCCTGGGTGGCGTTGACGAAGCCATTCGCGTAGACCTTGATCCGGCGCGATTGCAGTCCTACGGGATCACGGCAACGGACGTTAACAATCAGGTGCGGGCGCTCAATCTCAATCGTCCCGGCGGGCGAACGGAGCTAGGCAGTCGAGAGCAGACGGTTCGGGCTTTGGGTAATGCTAAGTCCGTGGATGATCTGCGTAACTATCGCATTCCCCTCGCCAATGGCGACACGGTGAAGCTGGATGACCTCGGACAGGTTTCCCGGAATTTTTCTGATCCCCGTAAAGCTGCCTTTTTCAACGCGAAGCCAGTGGTGGGCTTTGAGGTCCTGCGGAGTACTGGTAGCAATCTGGTGTCTGTAGAAGAGGGGGTTCGTTCCGAAGTCAAAACCCTGGGAGAGCTGCTTCCAGAAGACGTGTCTGTTGAAATGGTGTTCACCTTGGCAGACGAGGTTCGAGATTCCTACCGAGCGACTTTCGATGCTTTGATCATTGGTTCAATTTTGACCACGCTGGTGGTGGGGACATTCCTGCGTAACTGGCGGGTAACGGTGATTACCGCGATCGCCCTTCCCCTGTCGATTATTCCCACCTTCCTGGTAATGGGTGCCCTGAATTACACCTTGAATGGGATGACCTTGCTGGCGCTGGCGTTGGCGATCGGTAACCTGGTGGACGACGCCATTTGCATGATCGAGAACATCGACCAGCACTTGGCAATGGGTAAGCTCCCTCGCCAGGCGGCAATGGACGCGGCGCGGGAAATCGGTTTAGCGGTGGTGGCTACCACGGCAACGGTGGTGGCGGTCTTCCTGCCTGTGGCATTTATTGGCGGTATTCCGGGACAGTTCTTCCAGCCCTTTGGCATTACCTTCGCCGTTTGCACCATGTTTTCAACCTTGGTGGCGGTAACCATGACGCCGCTGTTGGCTGCTTACTGGCTGAAGCCGAAGGATCGAAGCGGTGGTTTTGACAGCAGCGATCCCCTAGCAAATTCTGGTGATAATCCGCCCGGTCCCTATCGCCGCGCTCTAACCTGGGCCCTAGGTCACCGCGTTGTGACGCTGCTGATTGCGCTAGCCATTTTCATTGGCAGCCTGCAACTGGTTCCCTTCATTCCTAAGGGATTATTTGGCGGTCCAGAGAACAGCATCAGCATCGTTGCCGTATCGCTACCGCCGGGATCGACCTTGAAGGATACCGCCGAAGTTTCACTTGAGGCGGACCGATTGTTGCGCAACAATCCGCTGGTTGAAAGTGTCTTCGCTGATATTAGCGATGTAGACGAAGCGACCCTGTTTGTTAATCTGGTTCCTCCCAATGAGCGATCGCTAACTCGCTCAGAATTTGAAAACGAAACTCGCGAAACCCTTTCCCAGATCCCCGGTGCCCGCATTGCCTTCCGTACCCAAGGTGGCGGTGGTGAAGGAGACAAGGACCTATCCCTGGTACTGCGTAGCGATAATCCAGAATCATTGAAAGAGGTTTCAGATCAGCTAGAGCGGGAAATGTCTGGCATCCCGGGACTGGTGGACGTTACCTCCAGCGCCAGCTTGGTTAAACCGGAGCTAGCGATTATTCCCAACTTCCAGCGCGCTGCTGACCTTGGGGTTTCAGTACAGGCGATCGCCCAAACCGCATCCCTTGCAACCATTGGCGATATCAAAGCCAATCAGGCGAAATTTAACCTGAGCGATCGGCAAATCCCCATCGAAGTCAAACTTGCCTCCCAGGCTCGCAGCGACATCGACACCTTGAAAAACCTTCAAGTCCCCGGTCGTAACGGACAGCTATTCCCACTCTCCTCCGTTGCTGATCTACGACTGGTCAGCGGTCCCGCCCAAATCAACCGCTATGACCGCACCCGCCAAGTCACCCTAGAAGCTAACCTCGCTGGCATCTCCCTGGGGCAAGCCGTTGAACAGGTCCAAGAGTTGCCGGCACGGAAAAATCTCCCCCCCGATGTCTCCGAAGAGCCCTCCGGCGACGCAGAAATCATGCGGGATATTTTCAGCCGTTTCGTCGGAGCACTATTGCTAGCAGTACTCGCCATCTACTGCATCCTGGTCCTGCTTTACAACGACTTCCTCTATCCCATCAGCATCTTGACCGCCGTCCCCTTCTCCTTTGGCGGCGCCCTAATCGCGCTACTCGTCACCCAAAAGGAATTGGGACTCTTCGCCCTAATCGGCATTGTTCTACTCGTAGGACTGGTCACCAAAAATGCCATTTTGCTCGTGGACTTTGCCCTAGAAGGTCAGCGGCGCGGATTTCCTCAATTCAAAGCCGTTGTTGCTGCTGGCGTCTCGCGATTTCGTCCCATTTTGATGACCTCCCTCTCCACGATCGCCGGGATGATGCCCATTGCCCTGGAACTGGGAGCCGGAGCCTCAGAGCGCAGCCCTATGGCAATCACAGTAATCGGCGGATTTTGTACCTCAACCCTGCTGACCCTCGTTGTTGTGCCTGTCCTCTTTACATACGTCGACGGATTCAACTACTGGATTAAACAAAAGCTGGGATTTGCTCCCAAGCGTCCCCGCAGTGGCGAGAATCTAATCGACACCAGCACAAGCCGGGAACAGGAAACCGCGATCCCTTCATCCAAATCGGCACCGAAGCAAGCTGAATCAGAATCCACTCAACCCGTGGCATCGGCAGGATCCAGCCGCAACTAGCGCAACCCTAGAGTGCGCCATGGGCTGAGACTTTGAGGCTGAGCGAGGGCGTAGCGGAAAAACTGCTGCCGACCGATCAAATAGCTTCTAGCAATTACTTCCAACACGCTTCCTGCTTCAAACAATTGCTTGAGCTGCGATTCATGGGTTAGCGTCATAGCTAAAGCGACTGATATTCAACCCTTCCTACTCAAACTCAAATTAAGATTGCAGGAGATATAGGCACCATGGGCGAAGCAAAACGGCGCAAAGCAATCCTTGGGGAAGACTATGGAAAGCAAGAGAACACAATTCTTCCGGGTATCCCCATCACTAAAAAGCAATCTAAGCAGTTTATGACCTGGACCACGCGGGGTTCATGGATTGGAATTGGAGCTTTGGTAACCACTTGGGTCGTTATTCGCTTCTTGGGACCTGCCTTAGGGTGGTGGGAAATTAATTAGACCCTATTAGCCATTGCTTAAAGTCTTGATTGCTAGTGAGCACCGCGCCCCATCTGGAAAAAGACGGGGCTCTCTTTGCTGCTGTTGAGGCTGAGAATGGAGTAGCGATCGCCCCAGCCTATTCAGAAGGAAGAATAAGCAGGCAAAAAATAAGTTGACTCCAAGGGGAGGGCAACGAGGGGCAATTCAGCAGCAATAATTCTGGAAGACGCCTCAAAAGTCGCTCTATCATCAAGCACTTTTTGAACTAAATGAGAGAGAGTGGAAGAATCTATTGGTAGAAGAGTGATGATACAAAACGCTCTGTAAAGTGTTGCCGGAATACGCCGCCATCCATTGCATGATTGGAATAGAACCTTCCAATCCCGCGCCCTGTTCGCCTTCAAACGCTTGAAAAAACTATCAGCTACCTACCGATCAAAGCGAATAAGGCACTGTGGAATATGGAATATTGTCCATTAACCCTTTAATAACGCTCTAACAGTTAGAAACGCTAATTGCCCGATGCTATTGGCTAGAGGAATATACTTCAGCCATCACCCACGGAAAGTGATTGGAATCAGCTCAAAATTTGCGAGCCCTCCAAAGAGTTTTGCCAAGCAAGAGCTCAAGCATATCTTGTCACCTTCACTATCCAGAACAGTGTTTTCTACAGCAGGTGCTGTATTACTCGGAGAACAATGCTCTTTTGAGCTGTTAACGGCACGCTCCAGATTTACCGCTACATATTGGACTGTTCAGAAAGGCATATTATTAAAACAATATAAAAATGCATCGGGTGTTTAAAATGGGGAGAGAAGATCGGGAGTAAGCCGTGTTTTTGAGACTTGCCGAGCAGCACCGCCAATTCGTCCGCGACTTGGTTATGAACCTGCAAGCGTTAGCGACAGTCCTGGAGGATCTAGGATATGTGGCATCTTGCTACACCTGCGGTGGTCAGATGAATAGTGCGTCGTTTATGGTGAGCCTAGGCAGCGACCACCTTATTCGCTTTTTGGTGTCGGATTACGGTATCACCTGGACGGAGATGCGCGACGACCGCGAATTGATGAAACTTGAGGGCGCTGAGGCGATCGCTCAACTTCAGGAGCTAGCCAAGCTACTCAAGCAACCGCCTAGCGACCACTCATCCACTCTGTCCTCTGCATCTGCACCCTTAAATCAGAGCAGAATGTCACCTGTGTCGGTCGACTTATCCTAAAAACGCAGGGATAATAAGATGCTGTCTAAAGGGAAAGGTGGGCGTCTCAAAATGGAGTGGCTATTGCTCTTGAGCTGGTATAGGCGAAGAGAGGGCTTTGAGAATAGGTAGCTCCTTGAGAATGGCTCAAATCTCTACCCTCACGACTCACCAACCCAACACCGTGGTTTATGGATGTCCGCCCTTCCGACTCGTATCCTGATCTTGACTCAGCACCAAACGCCGATCGCGAGCGTCAGGAACGTTCCTACGAAGTATTTTTAGGGTTATATCAACAGCATCGAGAGTTCTTTGATGAGCTGGCTGAGTTAGATCGCCCCTGGCAAACGTCCCTATTGAGTGGGAGTCTACGATACGTTCAAGGCATTGTTAGGGGTCAGCAGGCTTATCTCATCACCAATTTGTCCAACGGCAAAACCCAATCACTTCTCCAGCATCAGATGATTTGGACGATTGGTAGGGATATTCAGGCTGCGTTGCCGGTACAGGACCAGCGTCTTTCACGCCGTCATGCCGCCATTCAATACGTTGGGCGACGTGGCTTTTATTTGGTTGATTTGAACAGCACGAATGGTTCTTTTATTAACGGGCGAGTCATTCGTGGGAGAAATCGACTTCGAGATGGCGATCGCGTGCGACTGGGCGGTTTCTCATTTGACTTCTTCGTTTGCCACAGTTCTCAAATTGCTAATTCCGTCGCCCCTGAGCTGCTGGATAAGTTGAATGCTATGCCTTTGCCAGACGACACAGAATCTAATTTCAGCGCAGCTAGGGACGCCCTTGGAATACGGCAGCGTCAAGATCAAGGTTACGGGGCTGAAAAAACCAATGTTATTGATCAAGAACTAGATCAAAGCCTCGATCCGCCGGAGATTTCAGAGCATTCTGCAACCAATCCCCCGATCAGTCATTAATGCATCTAGCGTTTGACAATTCGCCCATTCAAGACCGCCGTGCATAGCGACAGACTTGCTGAACGAACCATGGGTTCTGCTATACGAAGGAGGAAACTGTCGACGCGCGCTTCATTCTCGGAGACGGATTGAGCTTGCTGCCGCTAACCTAATAATACGAACCTACAATTTCCCTAGGCCTGAACCGTACTAGTCAGAATCTTGATTGGGGTTTTCCGGAGAAGCTTGGAACAGGGCATCCAGGCGATCGCGAGCATCATCAACGGTCATTGACTTCATCACCAGAAGTGGCTCGCGAATGGGGCGACCATTCTCATCAAGCATCTCTGGATGTAAATTCATCTGTTGTGCTTGAGACATGCCACCAGACGCCGATCTTGAAAGATTTGCTTGCCTCCGGGTACCTGCATTTTGCCTTGGCGAAATCGCTGCTTCACTGCGTTGGCTCTCGGTGCCTAGCACCATAATGTTTCGAATCAAGTTGCCGATCGCGAGGGCAGCTAAGCTGAAAAATGCTAATAGGTAGAGAAGGTGTAGCACGGTTTTGAGAAACCTCCAAAATGGGGTGGTGAGCGAAAACTCTGGGAAGAAACTTTAGGAACTGGGACCAGGGACCCTGACCATCTCATGGAGCCCGACAAAATAGGCGGTCCAATCGATCTACGAATTAATTTACGGCTGCTCGGACGCAGATTGGGATTGACGATGTCGCATCGCGACATTCCAACACTCTGCAACTAGCTGGTGCCAGGGAATGATGGTGGACATACTGACGCCGACTTGAGCGCCCATCGCCTTGAACAGGGATTGGGTGCTGGTGACTTCCCGTTGAGCATTACGAATGCGTTCCAGAAGATCTGTTTGCTCTTCAGGGCTCAGGCAGTCTAGCTGTTTTGATTCCAGCAGTGACAGCGATCGCGTGAACCAGTACTGGAAGTCGTCTAGCAACGGCTCCAGAATGACTTCCAAGAGCTTGGAGTCACTAGGCAGCTCGGGTGGTGAATCGGGCGAAATCATAATTGACGATGCCCCAG
>JBCCTE010000022.1:0-13845 GCA_039198915.1 Cyanobacteria bacterium P01_D01_bin.73
GCAATGGAACGGTTGTTTGCAATTCCCGTGACTAATGCGTTTTTTCCAGTTAGATTCAGCATATTGGCTACTGTCAGTGATGATACTTAGATACATCCCAGCGTTACGTCACGCTTTTTGTTACACTTCACGATTAGGCTTCTTAGGTTTCAAAGCTGTCCTGCAAATGATGCAGCTAGCGTGCAAGATGGGGACAGTGAAAGCGATCGCCGCTGGGACCTGAAGGCTCAGGTGCTTTAGCTTTGACAGTTTAAGGCTTTTGATGATCGAAAACTAATGGCTGGGGAAAACGCTGATTCTATGCCCGTTACTTCAGAACAACCGCTACTTACCGTTTTCCGTCAGCTCAGTGGCGGTGCTTTTCCACCGGTGGTGGAGTCCTTTGATCGAGGAAAGACGATTTTCTTCCCGGGAGATCCAGCCGAGCGGGTTTATTTCCTGCTGAAGGGGGCGGTAAAGCTGTCTCGAGTTTATGAGTCGGGGGAAGAGATTACGGTGGCGCTCCTGCGGGAGAATACGGTGTTTGGAGTGCTGTCGCTGTTGACGGGCAATAAGTCGGATCGGTTTTACCATTCGGTGGCGTTTACTCCGGTGGAGCTGCTGTCGGTTTCCATTGAGCAGATGGAAAAGAGCTTGAAGGAGGAGCCGGAGCTGGCGATGGTGATGCTGAGAGGATTGTCGTCGCGGATTTTGCAGACGGAGATGATGATCGAGACGCTGGCTCATCGAGATATGGAGTCGCGGCTGGTGAGCTTTTTGCTGATTTTGTGCCGAGATTTTGGTATTCCTAGCTCCGATGGGGTGACGGTGGATTTGAAGTTGTCGCACCAGGCGATCGCCGAAGCAATCGGATCGACGCGGGTGACGGTGACGCGACTGCTGGGGGATCTGCGTGATCGCGAGATGATTTCAATCCTGAAGAAGAAAATTACGGTGCATGATCCGGTGGCCATGAGCAATCAGTTTGCTTAGGCTTAGCCGCCCTGGATTTTGACTCTCGACATTTTTTCGGTGACTGGACTGAGCTAGTGCGGGCGACTGTGCTCAATTTTGCTTGTGTTTTTTATGCCATTGGTATTAGCCTGAAACTTCGATAGGGTACTCAACGACTAGAACCTAAGAGGCTCTCAGAGTGGTTTGACGGTTCTTTCCTGGGAAATCTTGATCAAGGGACGCCTGTTGTTAGGTGATGTAGTGTAACGGGCTGTTCATGGCGTTTGGGTATGTACTGATTGTTTTGGCGGCGATCGCCCTGGGCGGGTTGATCGCAACGGTGGGCGATCGCCTAGGGTCTCGCGTGGGTAAGGCACGGCTGCGGTTGTTCAACCTGCGCCCTCGCCAAACGGCAACGGTGATTACTATCGCCACTGGCGGAATTATTTCGGCGTTGACAGTAGGATTGGTTGTGCTGCTGGGAGCCCTAGAGCTGGATCAGGTGCAAACCCAACTTCGTCAGTCGCGAGAGGATTTAGACGAAGCGAACGCGGACCAAAAGGAAGTTAGTCAGAGCTTAAACAAGCTGCGAGCCACTCAGCGGGTAACCCGAGGGCAACTGGAGCGATCGCAGGAGCGGCTGGAGGCGGCACAGCAGAGGTTTGGCAAGGTATCGAAGCGGGCAGTGGCTCTACAGTCGGATATTCGGCGGCTGGGGGCAGAGCGGCAACGGTTGGACCAGCAGCTTCAGCGCTTGCAGGTGGATCGCGATCGCCTGGGAGTAGAAAATCAGCAGAAGGGCGCGCAAATTGCCCAGCGGGAGGCGCAATTGCGAGCGGTTGGCGGTCGGTTGCAGGCAGCACAGCGACAGTTCTCACAGTCCCAGGCGGAGCTAGGGCGGCTGTCGGAGGAGGTGCGATCGCTGGAGCAGCAGGCGCAAAATCTGCGGGGCGGCAGCGTGGCACTGCGGCGGGGGCAGGTGTTGACGGCGACGCTGGTGCAGGTGCGATCGCCGGAGGAAACTCGGCTGGTGCTACAGCGGCTATTAAACGTGGCGAACGAGGCGGCATCCCAGGCAATTCGCCCGGGGCTGGATCGGGAGCAGCTGGTGCGCATTAGTCGGGGGGAGCTGGAGAGCGCGATCGCCCAGCTACCGGACGGCAAGGAATATTTGGTGCGAGTGCTGTCGGCGGCGAACTATGTGGTGGGGGAAGGACCGGTCCAGGTGGGGCTGGAGGTGATTGAGAATCGCACCGTTGCCAAGGCGGGGACATTGCTGACGCGGGGCGTCTTTGGGCAGGGGGATCTGGATCGGCGGGGGGTGCGCGATCGCCTGGAGCTGCTGATTGCCCAGGCTCAGTTTCGGGCGCGGCTGGCGGGCGTAGTGATCGATACGCCACGAGTGGTGACGGTGGACGGGCTGGTGCGGCTGGCGCTTTGGCTGGTGGAGCAGCGGGAGCCGGTGGAAGTGCAGATCCTAGCCAACAGCGATCTCCAAACAGTGGGACCGCTGGTGATGCGATTTGTTGCGGTGCGTGACGGCGAGGTTCTGTTTGACTCTGCTGAACCGTCGCCGCCTCCAGATAGTGCGCCGTCAAGTCCATCCCCTCGCCGAAATCCCGCTGGTGAAACTGAGGACTCCGACGCCTAGCGATATCTCTGTGAAGCAGCTACTGTCGTGTTTCTTGAACGAGGGTTAGGCTGACCCACTCGCCCTTTTCGTTGTAGCGACGGATCAGTCGCTGGCGATCGCGAGCAGAGGTCATCCAGCCTAGCTCCAGACCAAAGGCCTGGCGAAACGGTCGTTCCTTTGGGCGATTCGATGAAATTCCCTGAGGTAGTAGCAGAACGGTCACGGTAGGACCTAACTCCTCAAAAATCAGCTCCGGTCCTTTAATCCGCGCGCTGGAGGTCAAGGTTCGCGACGAGCCGTCCATCACAAACGTCAGGTTTTGCTTAAGCTGATCGCCCTGGCGCTCCAGCATTAGCGAGCTGTCGGTGGTGGTGGAATGAAAATCGCGAAATATCGTTGTTGCCTTCCCTACCCAATGCCCTTCCAGCGCCGCCAAAAGATCCTCCGGCGTTTCGGGGGTTCCTGCCGGTACAAACCACGGCTGGCTCTTGGCTTCCCGAATTAAGGTTAGGGGCATCGCATCGCCCTTGGGAGCATACCGCTGCACCAGACGTACCCGGCGATCGCCCGACTTTAGCCCCATCTCTGCTCCAAACTGCGAATAGGGACCCACAAACAGCGCCCCCTGGGAAAAGGCACCGGTTTCCTGAAACAGTAGCCCTTGCCCCACCGCCTGGTAGCTCACTTCGATTTTGCGCACCGTGGGCCAGTCATTCCACGGCTCTTCCGCCGCCAGAATTCCCTCCCACTGGGGATACTGGCTGCGGTCAAACTGGAGCACCTGCTGGTTAACGACTTTGCGATCATCTGTCGCCTTCAACTGCGTAAAACTTAGGTGTCCCGGCTTGACGGTCCCCTCCTCATCCACTGGATCAAAAGAGCCCCACCAGTCGCCCTCGTTTTCTAGCAAACACTCCCACTGCGATCGCATATGCCTCCTCCAAAGTCACCAAGTCATAGACAGGCCAGATGTTGTTCCAAATAAATAACTCCGCCCAGCTTTTTGAGTTCTCAACCCTTATTTAATTCGCCACATTTAATCATCCAATATTGGCGAATTATATTGAACGAATTAGTAGGACATTAATTAATATTAGTTGAAATTAGAGTCTCATTTAACTAATGTAAAGCCTCGATATTTCGCTGATCCCAGGGCACTAAGACGGTTATAAAAAAGGACCTATCGTCCTATAATCAACATCATTGTGCTGCGATCCATCAATAGAGATTGAAATTAAGCGTCAGATGATTTTTTCAAGCCCGAACCTTCGCTAACTCACCAACGATTTAGCAACAGGCTTGATAGCGATGATTATTGCTGCGTCCCTGCGCTGCCGGTATAAATCCACCGGCACAGTCGGACCGTCTGGATGCGAATAATTCAGGTCAGAACGGCCCAAATTGAAATGGGCTAGGGCAAAGGGATGCGATCGCAGTGGTATCTTAAATACCCGTTGGTCTTTGGAAAATTCATGCAGTCGCAACCCTCCGTGCGCCGAACCAAAATTGTTGCCACCATCGGCCCGGCAACTAGTAAACCTGAGGTTCTGCGCGCCCTAATCGAAGCCGGGGCAACGACCCTTCGGCTTAATTTTTCCCACGGTACCCATGCCGACCACCAGCGGAATATTAAGCTAATTCGGCAAATCTCTTTCGATCTCAATCGCCCCGTCGCGATTTTGCAGGATTTGCAAGGACCGAAAATTCGCCTCGGACGCTTCGAAGAGGGGCCCATCCAGCTCAAGAAGGGCGACCCGTTTGTCCTAACGAGCCGCAGCGTTCCTGGCGACCAGGCGATTAGCTCGGTAACCTACGACAAATTGGCGCAGGAGGTGCCGGCTGGGGCGACAATTTTGCTGGACGACGGCAAAGTGGAAATGGTGGTGGAGTCGGTGGACCAGGATTCCCAATCCCTCAACTGTCGAACAGTGGTCGGCGGCAAATTATCCAACAATAAGGGCGTTAATTTTCCCGGAGTGTACCTGTCGGTCAAGGCGCTGACGGATAAGGATAAAGAGGATTTAGCTTTCGGTTTGGATCAGGGCGTGGACTGGGTTGCCCTAAGCTTTGTGCGTAACCCCCAGGATGTGCTGGAGATTCGCGAGCTGATTGCGGCGGCGGGCAAGAATGTGCCGGTAATCGCCAAGATTGAAAAGCACGAGGCGATCGAACAGATGGAGGCGATTCTGTCCCTTTGTAACGGCGTGATGGTGGCTCGGGGTGACTTGGGCGTGGAGCTGCCGGCGGAGGATGTGCCCATTTTGCAGAAGCGGCTAATCCTTACGGCAAACCGTCTGGGCATTCCGATTATTACGGCGACCCAGATGCTGGACAGTATGGTGTCGAGTCCGCGGGCAACTCGGGCGGAAATTTCCGATGTAGCCAACGCCATTATTGACGGCACCGATGCGGTGATGCTGTCTAACGAAACGGCGGTGGGTGAGTATCCGGTTGAGGCAGTGGCGACGATGGCGCGCATTGCTGAGCGAATTGAGAAGGATCATATGTGGCCCCAGCATGATTGGGTGACCCACTCGATTCCGAATGCGATTTCTAAGGCCGTCAGTGCGATCGCGGAGCAGCTCGAATCTGCAGCGATTATGACTATGACTAAAAGCGGAGCAACGGCGCGGAATGTGTCGAAGTTCCGTCCCAGTACGCCAATTTTGGCGGTCACTCCCCATGTGCACGTGGCACGACAGCTTCAGCTTGTGTGGGGTGTTAAGCCGCTAATGGTGCTGGATTTGGATTCCTATCAGCGCACCTTTGATGCGGCGATCGCCCTGGCCCAAGAACAGGGACAGGTTAAGGAAGGCGACCTGGTGGTATTGACTGCGGGAACCCTGCAAGGCATTTCCGGCTCGACTGACCTGGTGAAGGTGGAAGTGGTGACTTCTGTGCTAGGTCAAGGGAAAGGCTTAGGCAGCGGTACTGTCAGCGGGCGTGCCCACGTTGCCAAGTCCACAATGGACGCCAATAATTTGAATCCCGGGGAAATCTTAGTGGTGCCTTCCACCAGCGCTGACTGCATTGAAGCGCTACGGCGTGCGTCTGGCATTATCACCGAGGACAACGACTTAAACGGTCACGCGGCAGTGATTGCCAAGACTCTGGATATTCCAGCAGTGTTGGGGGTTGCCAACGCGACGACGCTGGTGCGTGAAGGCGCCATCATCACAATGGACACGAAGAAGGGCGAGATCTACTCAGGATCAAAATCGCTGCCCGGTGAAGCTACGGCTGCTGGGGGCGATCGCAACGGCATTCGACCGTAAAATTGCCTACAATCGCCACTGATCGAAGCCACGAGCTGCGCTACGGATTCTTATCCTTTAGTTGGTAAATATCCCAGAAGTCGGCTGGCGGACAATCCAGGGCGGCGGTCACTCGGTCAATGTGGAGGGCGACGCCGCGATCCTGGGGGCGTAGCTGTTGGGCGGCGGCGAAGTGCACGAGCGCCTGCTGGAACTGGTGAGTTTCGTAGGCGCGGCGTCCCATATGATAGCGCTCCAGGAATTCCTGCTGGGTGCGGGATAGTCGCTTAGATTTAAGCCCCAGGATTTCGTAAATGCGAATGAATTCGGTCTTGCCCTTAACCCGCACCCGATCTAAGTCCCGTGCCCAGACGCGATCGCGACAGTGGGCATAGGTGGATTCGCTGACAATCATGTCGCAGGCGTATTCCTTGGTCAGGCTTTCCAAGCGAGCGCTAACGTTAACGGCGTCACCGATGGCGGTGTAGTCCATGCGGCGGCTGGATCCGATATTGCCAACGACTACCTCACCAGAGCCGATGCCGATGCCGATATGGATTGGGGTTTGGTTCAGTAGCTGGCGGTGTCGATTGAGCTTGTTGAGGCGCGATCGCATCTCCAGGGCGCAGGCAACGGCCATCCAAGCGTGGTCATCATCCAAGGGCAGCGGCGCGCCAAACACTGCCATCAGGGCGTCGCCAATAAATTTATCCAGAGTGCCGCCATACTCAAACACCGCCTCCACCATCGTCCCGAAGTAGCTGTTGAGCATTGACACGACTTCGGCGGCTCCCAGGTCCTCGGTGAGGGTGGTATAGCCACGAATATCCGAAAACAGGATGGTCACGTCTTTGCGCTCACCCGCCAGCAGGGATTCTTCTCCTAGGGCGATCGCCTGGTCCGCCACGCCAGGATTCATGTAGCGATACATGGTCGCCTTAAGACGCTTTTCCCGACTGACGTCTTCCAGCACCACCAGAGCGCCACGGACCTCGCCCTCGGGGTTGGTTAGGGGATTGATGGCGACATTGACAGTTACGTTGACGTGCTCAATGTACTCGGCACCAGCAGCCGACGTTCCAGGGGGGGAGCCATCGTTTTGGGATGGCGGAACGAAGGGGGTGCGGGGATCATTCCACAACAAAATCTGATCGTTTCGTCGGTTGGCGAGGGCTGGATAACCATAGGTGTCCCTCGCCACCAGCAGGTTAAGGCGCTGTTCTGGAATTTGCGATCGCGCCCCGTAGCTCAGGCTATCTTCCAGGCGCATCTGTAGCTTATCCAGAGGCAAAACGTCCCACACCGGGCGCCCCACCAGGTGGCGACGCCAAATACCTTCGTAGGCGCTGACGCGATCGCTTTCTTCGGAGACAGGACAGCCCAGCAGCTTCAGAGCAGCGATATTGATGGTGACAATATTGCCGTCCATATCCGTGGAAATCACTGCATTGGACAGGCTGCGCAAAATATCGCGCTGGTACTGCTGCTCTAGCAGTACCGTTTCGAAAAGCCGCGCATTCTCCAGAGCAACCCCCGCCTGGGTGTTAAACGCCTTCAGAAATGCTTCATCGGAAGCGCTAAAGCTGCCCTGTTTACGGTTGATTAGCTGACTGACGCCAATCAGTTTGCCCTCTGGATTAAACACCGGCATGCACAGCACGTTACGGGTCGGTCCCGTGGGGCAGCGGTCAATTTCCGGATCGAAGCGCTCATCCAGGGCAACGTTGCTGATATTTAGGGTTTCGCCCGTGCGGGCAACGTGGCTAACTAAACCGCGATCGCGGGGGATTGCCTCGGAGGTGCGCGAAGGATGAACAGGAGATGGGGTGGAGGTCTGCCCTCGAAGGAGGCGATCGCCCTCCGCATCGTAGAGAAAAAAGTTACCGTGCTCCGCCTGAATTAAATCCCGCGCCTCCTTCATCACCACCCGCAACGTGCCATTAAGGTCTAACGTTTGGGATAGACAGGTCATCGCCTCCAGCAAAGCCGTCACGCCACGCTGGTTGCGGGCGACCGCATGGAAAGACTGACAGCTCTCCAAAATAATGCCGATGGACGCGGCGAACTCCTGGAAACGCTTCTCATCGTCGTCGGTGAAGGGAATATCGTCCCCACTCTCCTCCACCAATGCATTTGCAATTGCCTCTTTGGCTAATTCATTTACGTCGTTTTGATTGTTTTTTTGAGTACTGATTGTTTGGGTACTGACATTTTTTGCGCCGACTTCTGCGCCGTCAGTTTCGCCAGCCTGATCTTCTACTTTGTTCAGTAGCTGCACTACCGCGACCACCTCACCACCACTACTGCGAACGGGCATACAGAGTAAATTACGAGCCCTCAGCCCGCCCAGGGCATCGATGGTAGGGGCAAATTTAGAGTGCTCGGTAACGTTATTGATATTTTGTACGGTGCCAGTGGTGGCGGCTTGGCCCGTAATCCCCAGATTGAGGGGCGATCGCAACTCCTGGACCGGCGTGGCAGCATTAGCGGCATTGTTGACAGCTGCCCCATTTTGAGCGCCGTGCCCAGAGTTGCCATTGGCAGACGTTTCCCCCTCAACGGGCAGGGTGCTCCACAGCTGCTGTTTATCCGAGTCAACCAAGAAAATTGTGGTGTGTTCTGCGTGTAAAACCTGCCCAACTTTAAAAGTAAGCGCATCTAAGATCTGGCTTAAAATTTGCTCCAGAGCAGCATTATTCACCAGGTCAAACGCCTGGAGAGACTGCTGGAATTCTGCGGTAATAAAATCCAGCAGGCAGACAAACTCAGCAACCGGCAGATTTTTTACACGCTGCGTCAACATCCCTACCCGATCCGGCTGGGTCAGGGATGCTAGAAATCCGCCAGTGCTAGAACTCGTCATTTAAACGCGGCAGTCGCAAGAAACAGCAGTTACAGGGGGGTTAGGAGGGTGGCGGCGCGGCAGTTCCAGGGTTGAGGCGATCATTGGAGTTGTCTGCTGTCTAGGGACGATCATTAGATCAGTCAATCTTAAGCTTGATTGCAGTCAGGGTTCTGTCCCCAACGCTTCCATTTTAAAGGGCGTATCTCCCCTTGTGGTGCGAGGCTTCCGTAGTGTGTTTAATGACGCATCTTGGACCAAAACAGGCGTTGACACAGTTTCCCCCCGGGAAATTCAGGTTTGCCTCGCTGCAACGGCTCTCAAGAGAGTCGGAAATGGTCGTTGATCTTTCGCTATGAATTCTTTCGCTATGAATTTAAACGCAGCCCTCTACCTTCTTAACAGTGCAGAACGCGCTTAACAGGGCGATGTCTCACTTATCTCTGGGAATCCCATCCCTCCTGCATTTGATGCCTATTCCAATGCTATTTCACCGGAAGCTTTGGACAAGCTTGGGAGCTGGCTTTAGGGTGCGCCCACTCTAAGCCCAATGTCCAGTATTTATGATGCACGGTTTGACGCTAACTCCGACTGGTTGGGGAGTTAAAGTTGTCACTTTTTAACATTTTTGGCGGTCGATAGCGCTTTATTAACTTTGCCGTTATTGGATTGACGTTGGTTGTGGCCATGGGACGCTGGAGGTTGCGGTGATCGCCTGAATCAGGGCCCGAGCGCCGTTACGGTTTAGGTGGCTGGGGTCAGAGAAGTAGGTGACTTCCTCGGGCCAGAGGGTGGCGAAGTCCAGGTAGGTTAGGTCCTGGGAGCGCATAAATCGGCTGAATTTGCCATCCCACAGTGATCGCATCGGGTCTAAATACTGCGTTGTCAGGGGCACATTGACGAAGACCAGTTCGCTGCGGTGTCGGCGTAAATGTTTCGTCACCCGCTTCAGGGCTTGGGACTGTTCCCCCTGAAGGGAAAAGAGCCGGTAATCGTTGTCGAAGGCGCCGGGGACGCGGGGATGGGTCTCGTAGTAGGTGTCGGGGTTGAATTCCACCGATAGGGGTAGGAACCCGCTTTCATCAACAATGCCGTCCTGTTTGCCGTTGGTGATGGCGGGGGCATTGCCTAGGCGGCGTTGGGCTCCGGCGGCGACAAGCTCCAGCACCGGGTCGAATTCGGGCGGGGGCGCGGCTTGGCTCCATAGATCCACGATGGGTAGATTTTGCAGCTGAGCCTGGGCGATCGCCCGTAGCTGGGAACGCCGTCCGTAGGTGCCGGAGCGAGGGCCGACAAAGCCCTCCAGCCAAGCGTCGAAATCTACTTCCGTGGGCAGTTTTTTTAACCAATAGCCCAGTGCCGTTTCCTGAACAAAGGGCGAAATTTCACGGCTGCTAACCAGGGTTGGTGCCGGTGTGTTTTGTGCGCTATCGGAGTTTGAGGCGTTGTCGGTATTCCCGTTAGCGGCGTTGTCAGTAGCCTTGCCGGAGCGGGCGGCTGAGGGTGTCGGCGGCTTGGGTAAGTCTAGGGCGCGCACGCCAGCCAGAGTAGTTTCGGCGCCTTGCGGATCGCTGTTGCCTAAATCCGGCAGTGGGAATTGGTCCTGTAGCACCAGTCGATAACCGGGGGACTGGGCGATCGCGCCGTGGGTGCCGTCCCGACGACCGCTGTTAAACGCCCTCGCGCCGTCCGCCCAAATCACCAGCGGCGGCAGATGTCCCGGCGGGAGCAGGTCCACCAACACCATGGCGATGACCTTTGCCGTGGCGCCGTTGACGCTGAGGTTGAAAACTTTCAGGGGCTGTTGCTGGTTTTGCTCCCGCAGTTGATTGAGCTTGCCGGGGTCAAATCCTCGCAGGGCTCGCGAGCTGCCCACCACCAGGACGTCCGGACGCCCCTGGTCCAGCACAAACTGTCGATATAGCTCTAGCTGATGGTCAAACTGGGGGCTGTTGAAGGAGGGTAATTCCGGCAGTGGGGCGATCGCCGCAGTCTCTCCTCCGGGGGCGACACCGTTGCGAATGGACGCTTGGGTTTGGGACGACACCGCCGGTAGCCATCGTGATGCCAGCCAACCGCGCTTGGTGAACCCCAAATCCAGGGCGACGGCAGCGAGGATTCCCGCCAGACCAGCGGCGGCGACCCGCTGAATCGACATCCCCACCAGCAAATCCAACAGCCCATCATCGCGATCGCCCTCTTCCTCATCCGAAGCAATGGGAGCGCAAACCCCGACCTGGATCAGGGCATTCCGCACCAGATCTGGAATATCCTGCCATCGAGGCAGCGACCAGCGAGGGGGAGCCAGTGGAATTAAAGCACCGCTGTCCGTCAGCTCTGGCGGTGCAGCATCTGGAATTTCAGGAGCATCCGCAGCGGGCGCATTCAGCGAATCAGAGGCGGGGGCAATGAAAGGCTCGATCGCCAGCGATTCTAGGGATTCAATCTTGGGTGGTTTCCGCTTAGCGGGCTGGCGACCCAGGGTGTGGGTGGATTCCCAGTGGGATTGGTACAGACTTTGCCCGTAAATCACCACCCGGTTAATGCCCGACAGGGGCAGCGGTCGCAGGGTGTTCAGCAAACTGGGCACGACGATTTCGCTGTCCGGCACGTCGGGACCGTAAATCACCACCTGTAACGTGTCGGGATGGCGACTGTGGCGATCGCACACCACCTGCCGTCCACCGGTTGCTAACCAATGCTCCACATCATCATTTATCCGTCGCTCTAGCACATGCGCCAACGGTTGCAAATATCCCCCCGCTGCCAGGGCGATCGCCGACTCCGCCCGCCGCTCATTGGTCATGGCGGGTAAGTCCACCCAATCAATCCACAGGGGCGTTTCAAACTGCGAATCCTCCTCGCCGCCGCCGATATCCGCTGGGATGGGCGGTGCAGGCAAATGGGAACCTTGGGAGGAGGCGTAAGCGTTGGGGTTTAGGGCGGACTCTTGACCGTAGCCGTAAATTACTAGCGAATGGATTCCCTGGGGGGCGATCGCCTGGGCAATGGGAGCCAAGGTGCCAACAATGCGGCTCTGCTCCAGGGGCTGTCCCTCCGCTTCCCGACAAAAAACGTACAACGTCGTTTCCTGCTGCTGTGCCGTCACCGGCTGACAACTGTCCCCCAGCGCCCGGTCAAACAGCCGCCCCAACGCCTCAACGTCTCCCCAGCGTGCCCAGCTCTTAAGCTGCTCCGTGGGCGATCGCAAATTCACCCGTACGCTAATTTGAGACGGCGTTTCTGTTGCGCCTACCGGGTCACCGTCAATGCCCACCGTTTCTAGGCTCAAATCTGCCTTGATAATGCCGTAGCCGTAGTCAAACCCAGCGAGGGGAAGCTGACGCATAATGCGCGTCATGGCTGGAACAACGGTGGTCTCCAGGGTGCCAACAAAATCCGCATCGCCCTCATTTCGACAAGCACAGGTCACCAATAAACGGCGCTGTCCTGTATTTCTGGGCACCAGGCGCGATCGCTTGGAAGCCGCCGGTGGCAAAATCTTAGCCGCAACCCGCTGCACCGTAACCGTCTGCCAGCCGCCATTTTGCTCAGCCGCCTCGACCTGTAGATGGTGGGCAAGGCGATTGGCGAGTTCCTTGGCGATATATTCCGCCCACTCCTGAGAACTTTGCTCTAGGTTGCTGGAGGGAATAGCGGGCGATCGCGAAGCAGACATCGCCGCAGGGGCATTAACCGTGGGCTCTGCGGGTGGCAGGGAAGTGTCTTGCGTTTCGTGGAGGGTCGTGACCGAGGGTGGGAGCGGCAGGTCTGGAGGAGACGCCGTCGGGAGCAGTGGCGGAGAAGTTTTAGGATTGTCGGTCTGCGTGGAGGGGGGCGTCGGGGCGATCGCCTCTGTCTGGGATGAAACTTCGCTGAGCTGGCGTTTACGTTCCGCCAGCCGAAAGGCCTCTACCATCTGGGTTAGCTTGCCCAACGATACCCGTCGAGTCCACGCCGGCAGCCTTTGCCCCAAAAGCCGCCCATAAAGCAATAGATAGGTCACCCGACCACCGTCGCCGTCGTTTTTCAGTGCCGTGACCCACTCCGGATGGTCCAATGCCACCTGGCGCACTCGGGCGATCGCCTGTTTCAGCGGCGGACAGGGGCGCCCTTCGAAAACAATATGCAGGCAGGATCCGTGAACCCGCAGCTGTACTGACAGGCCAGCTCCCCCCAGCCAGCCCTTTAGCTGGTGGGACCAATCCGCCTTGACGGGTTGGGATGGGGGGGAAACGGTCACGGAAGCCTCCTAAAAGCTTGGTTAATGAATTGCTATTGGTGAAATGCTAACTACCTTAGCGGGACTTTGAGTGGTATTGCTTTTAGATTCAGGACTCGCGGAATACACAAACCCGCGGAATACACAGTAGTTCGCAGTCGGTCCAGTTTTATAAGACGTTAACCGCAACTCATTCACCATTCAATAGCATCCCCACCAATCCGCAACACCGTTTCTGCGCGATCGCCAGAATGTGAGCGTTTGGATGGGGCATTTCTGCCAATAAGCCTCTGGACCTGGGCAAGTCAATAAGCCCTATGCGATAAAGTCCTCTACCGGTCACTTTTCAGAGCGAAGTCCCCGATTGTGCCAGATATCGCCGAGCCAGCACCACCGCAGCCAAATCATCGATCGCCCGAGGTGGCAGCCGCATTCCTTCAGGGATTAATCGCTTCAATCCCCTGGGCGGATACAGTTCCCAGTACACGGATCGCGCTTCTAAGGTACTGTTATGCTCATCAATTAATTTTGGCGCTGGCAAGTTATCAATATTTCCAAGCTGTTCCGTCCACTGGGCAAGCCATTGTTTGGAGCTGGTGCGATCGCCCATCACCACCGTTTCGATGGAAAAACGCGACGCCCAATCCTGCACGGTTTCCATCACCTGACCGGAGGGCACAACCTCGTGGATAATAGGAGTACCTTGGTTATCCACCAGCGCTAAACCGCATTTTTCTCGCCCCGGATCTACGCCTAAAATCCCCACAACCTACGCCTCAATGTTTCGATAGAGCCCAATGGCAAGATAAAACCAATGGCAAGATAAAGACGTTTCAAATATTCTTGCCCTTTCACCATTGCCCCACGTTAAGTAGTTAAGTCCAGCCCATGCAGCCCACCGATCCGAATCAGTTCACCGATAAAGCTTGGGATGCGATTGTCAACTCCCAGGATATTGCGA
>JBCCTE010000023.1:0-13829 GCA_039198915.1 Cyanobacteria bacterium P01_D01_bin.73
CGTATCGACATAGAGCGAGAGCGGTTGCGCCACACCAATCGCATAGCTAACCTGAACCTCGCACTTGTCCGCTAAGCCCGCTGCCACGATGTTTTTAGCTACATGACGGGAAGCGTAGGCTGCGCTGCGGTCCACCTTTGTGGGGTCCTTGCCGGAGAAGGCACCGCCGCCATGGCGAGCCGAACCGCCGTAGGTATCCACAATAATCTTGCGTCCGGTTAGCCCCGAATCACCTTGAGGACCACCAATCACAAACTTCCCAGTGGGGTTCACCAAAAGCCGAGTGTTGTCATCAGGCTGCAACTCTGAATCTGCGAAGACCGTCTGAATAATGCTGGCCTGAAGGTCATCTCGAATCCGCTTTTGGATCGAGTCATTATCAGTCACTCCACCAATAACATCAGCGTGCTGGGTGGAAATCAAAATCGTGTCAATGCCAACGGGCTCACCGTCTTCGTAAACCACCGACACCTGAGTTTTTCCATCGGGGCCGAGATAATCTAGCTCACCAGATTTGCGCACCACCGAAAGCTGTCGAGACAGACGGTGAGCCAGGCTAATCGGCAACGGCATCAGTTCCGGCGTCTCATTGCAGGCATAACCGAACATTAGTCCCTGGTCACCCGCCCCGATCGCATCAAAGGTTTCATCATTACCGGTCCCGCGATTTTCCTGGGCAACATCCACTCCTTGGGCAATGTCTGCTGACTGCTCATCCAACGCCACCAGCACTGAGCAGCTGTTGGCGGAGAACCCGTTGTCGGCATTGGTATAGCCAATTTCGGCAATTTTCTTGCGCGCCAGGTCGATGAAGTTGACTGTCGCTTTGGAGGATACCTCTCCAGTAATCAGCACTAGCCCGGTGTTAACCACGACTTCTGCTGCTACTCGCGATCGCGGGTCTTCGCTCAGGAGCGCATCTAAAACGGTGTCTGAAATTTGGTCACAGATTTTATCGGGATGCCCCTCAGTGACAGACTCAGAGGTGAATAGGTAACGACGAGACAAGGAAGCATCCCCCTAGGAAAACAACAATGAAATAATGAAGGAGACTTAGCATCACGACCCCAGCGTCTGATGGGTGATGGCTAAATACGGTTGACCGCTGACTTGCGTCAAGGGTCCAGCAAACTAACCTCGAACTGCCTTTGGAACGATTCAGTAGAAAGCTTAAATTGAAACCATTTTAATGGTAGATGTTCAGCAAAATTTAATCTTTACTGCCAGATCTAAAGGGAGGTGTGGCGTTTGACGGAGTAGAAAACCGCCAATTTAAGCCGTGATAATCAACTCATCTAAGGTTTGGATGTGGGCATCTGCACCAAAATCATGCTTCTTTAGCCGGGAATCACGGCGTAGGATAACGACGCCAGCACTACCGCCTTGGCGCCCCAATGCCACATCTGACGAAGCGTCCCCCACCACTAAAACTTCTTCAGGGTTAACCTCCAAGCGATCGCAGGCTCGGTACAGGAGCTGAGGATTGGGCTTTAGACAGTCTGGTGTCGACCCCAGAGCCACGGAGCATAGCGATCGCCACTGGTAATGATCAACAAAGCCTTGCACAAAGCGAGGACTGTCCGCCGACACAATTCCTAGCTTGAGCCCCGCCGCCAATAATCGTTCCAAGCAAGGTTGGGCATCGTCAAAAGGCGGGGTCAATGTTGCCTTGTTTCCCATATCTGCATCCACTTCTGCAAAAGCTTTCTGGGCGATCGCCAGCGCATCCGACCAGCCGAACCCCTGTGCTGCAATAAACGTGGCGGCGGACACCTCATTTTCAAACCGCGACGCTACCGCCAGCGCCCCCTGCATATCTACGCTGTGTTTATGTAATCCAAGGGCTTGCCGCAGAGGTTTTCCTGTGCCGGGAACATACTTATCAACGGCAGCAGACCGGCGATCACCCAGTCCGTAAATAAACCCTGAAATATCAGCGAGCGTGCCATCTTTATCAAAAAGAACTGCACGCAATCCATTAAAAACAGCGGATTCACATTGGATTGTAACCACTCCAACTTCCTCCGCTGTTTTAATCGTTCGAGCTCTAAAGCCAGATGAGAGATTTACTCATCCAATGCCGCGACAGGCTCGGGAGCTGACTCTTCAGTAGCCTCAGGCTGCGTCTCTGCCACCGGCTCTTCAACTACCGGCTCTTCAGCTACCGGCTCTTCAGCTACCGGCTCTTCAGCAGCGGCGATCGGCTCAGGCTCATCCTGAGGCAAAGGTAGACCCTGTTGCTGCAGGCGCATTTGCTCGCGATACTTCTCAGCCATCTCCTCCGCCTTGTCATAGACAATGTTCGGATCCTTTAGCATGTCGCCCGGTTCAGGCTCAAGCTGCTTCGTGGACAGAGAAATACGACCCCGCTCTGCATCTAGGTCAATAATCATGACCTTCACTTCGTCGTTAACGTTGAAGATGCTGTTGGGAGTGTCGATGTGGTCGTGGGAAATCTCAGAGATGTGCAGCAGACCGCTGACTCCACCAATATCGATAAACGCACCGTAGGGCTTGATACCGCGTACGGATCCAATGACGACCTCGCCGACTTCCAGGCGATTCATCTTACGCTCAACCAGCGCACGACGATGGCTCAGCACCAGACGGTTACGGTCCTCATCCACTTCCAAAAACTTCAGCGGCAACTCCTCAGCCACCAAATCTTCTTTGGGCTTGCGGGTGCTGATATGGGAACCCGGAATAAACCCGCGCAACCCTTCAATGCGAACCAAGGCACCACCACGGTTAGTAGCGAACACATTGGAGCGAACCGTTGCATCCTCTGCCTGTAGCTGGCGAACTCGCTCCCAAGCGCGCATGTACTCAATGCGACGAATGGATAGAGTTAACTGACCATCCTCATTTTCGTCAGACAAAATGAAAAATTCGCGAGTCTCGTTAGACTGCAACACTTCATCCGGGCTTTCAATGCGGTTGATCGACATTTCCTGGATAGGAATGTACGCAGAAGTCTTAGCTCCGATGTCAATCAGGGCGCCGCGGGGTTCAAGGCTGAACACCGTTCCGGCGACGATATCACCAGGGCTAAAGTGATAGTCGTACTTGTCTAAGAGGGCAGCGAACTCGTCAAGAGTAAAGCCAACGTCGATATTCTGGTTTTCTTGGGTGGGCATGCTAACGGTTGGGGCTGTTTCCGCAGGCAGATCAGAATAGAAATACAAACACTTTGTCCGTAAGCGCTTGAGCCACGCTTAGCTGTTTTGCTAATTTCTCGCCTGACCCTACGGCGTAGGGTGGACTGAATAAACAGAGTCATAATCGTACCATGCCCCAACAACATTCAATGCCCAAGGGTGAATGTTGCTTCACTGGCCTTGGGCATTGAAAATGCTGTTTCTGCCAAGCCTAGAAATTCAAGAGTTTCTGGCTCGGCGTAGCTGTGACCTTACTCAGCACCTTGAGGGAGAAGCTCACGGGGCTCGGAACTACCTAGCTCAGAAGCTGATGCCTTCACCTCAACTTGACCGTCATCATCAAGGTCAACGATCGCCGTATGACCTTCCTTCACCTTACCGGACAGCATAGCTTCAGCCAGCGTATCCTCTAGCAGGCGCATGATGGCACGGCGTAGTGGTCGAGCACCGTAGCTGGGATTGTAACCTTCTTCGATTAGGCGCTCTTTGAAGCGATCCGTAACCTGAAGCTCAATGCCCTTCTCCGTTAGGCGACCAAACACTTCCTTAAGCAGGATTTCGGCAATTTCTTTAACCTCATCCTTGGACAGCTGACGAAACACGATGATTTCGTCAAGACGGTTCAAGAATTCAGGGCGGAAGTACTGCTTCAGCTCCTCGTTGACCAAGGACTTGATCCGGTTGTACTGGGAGTCTGCCAAATCATCAGAGAACTCGAAGCCCAGACCGCCGCCGCCTTTTTCAATCACCTTCGAACCAATGTTCGAGGTCAGAATCAGCAGGGTGTTCTTAAAGTCAACCGTGCGTCCCTTGGCATCGGTCAAGCGACCATCCTCCAAGATTTGCAGCAGCATGTTGAACACATCGGGGTGCGCTTTTTCAATCTCGTCAAACAGCACAACAGTGTAAGGACGGCGACGCACAGCTTCCGTTAGCTGACCGCCTTCGTTGTAGCCGACATATCCCGGAGGAGAACCAATCAGCTTGGAAACCGTGTGGCGCTCCATAAACTCCGACATATCCAGTCGAATCATGGCTTCTTCAGAGCCGAAGAAATAGGATGCCAAAGCTTTGGTTAGCTCGGTTTTACCCACACCGGTAGGACCGGAGAAGACAAAGCTAGCGATGGGACGGTTGGGGTTCTTTAGACCAACCCGCGCCCGGCGGATTGCTCGAGACACTGCCCTCACGGCTTCATCCTGACCAATCAGGCGCTGGTGAAGCGTATCCTCCATATTCAAAAGCTTCTCAGACTCGGATTCCGTCAACTTGTTAACAGGAACGCCGGTCCAAGATGCCACAATCTGGGCGATGTCCTCTTCGTCCACGATGGGAGAAAGATCGGTCGCAGTGTCGTCTGTCTTCTTACTTTGAGCGATCGCCCGGATTTCAGCCTTGATTTCCATCTCGCGATCACGCAGTTCACCGGCCTTGTCGAAGTCCTGAGAACGCACAGCCTCATCCTTATCCTTCAGGACTTGGCGTAGCTCCTTATCCAGTTCCTTCGCGGCTGGGGGTAGCTGAGAGTTCAGTAGACGCACGCGAGAACCAGCTTCGTCAATCAAGTCAATCGCCTTATCGGGCAAGAAGCGATCACTGATGTAGCGATCCGACAACTTAGCCGCCGCATCCAAAGCATCGTCGGAAATCTTCAGCTTGTGATGCAGCTCATAGCGCTCTCGCAAACCATGAAGGATTTCGATGGTCTCCTCAACGGAAGGCTCACCCACATTGACCGGCTGGAATCGGCGTTCCAGGGCAGCATCTCGCTCGATGTGCTTGCGGTACTCGTCCAGGGTGGTAGCACCGATGCACTGCAGCTCACCCCTCGCCAAGGCTGGCTTCAAGATATTGGCAGCGTCGATCGCCCCCTCCGCAGCACCAGCTCCAATCAGAGTGTGAACCTCGTCAATAACCAAGATGACGTTACCCGCCTGGCGGATCTCGTCCATGATTTTTTTGAGGCGCTCTTCAAATTCACCACGGTACTTGGTACCAGCGACCAGAAGACCGATATCTAGAGTGACAACCCGCTTTTCTTCGAGGATATCGGGCACATCGCCTTGGGAAATTCGCTGTGCTAGGCCTTCGGCGATCGCGGTCTTACCAACACCGGGCTCACCGATAAGCACCGGGTTGTTCTTGGTGCGACGACCCAGAATCTGGATGACGCGCTCAATTTCTTTCTGGCGACCCACCACCGGATCAAGCTTGCTCTCGCCCGCCATCTGGGTCAGGTTAGAGCCAAACTCATCCAAGGTTGGTGTCTTGGTACGCCCTTGGGAGCCACCGCCAGTGCTGACTTCGGCGGTCTCACCCAGCATCCGAATGACCTGAGTTCGAACCTTGGTCAAATCAACGCCTAGGTTTTCCAATACCCGTGCTGCAACGCCTTCTCCTTCGCGGATTAGCCCCAGCAATAGGTGCTCGGTACCGATATAGTTATGACCCAGCTGACGGGCCTCTTCCAATGACAGCTCTAGAACTCGCTTGGCACGGGGAGTGAAAGGAATTTCAACGGCGACAAAGCCGGACCCCCGCCCAATAATTTTTTCGACCTCAATCCGGGCATCCTTTAAGTTGACCCCCATGGATTTCAGCACTTTGGCGGCCACGCCGGTGCCTTCACCAATCAATCCGAGCAGGATTTGTTCGGTGCCGACGAAATTGTGACCTAGGCGACGCGCTTCCTCCTGGGCAAGCATGATCACCTTGATGGCTTTTTCAGTGAAGCGTTCAAACATTGGCGGTTACCTAATCACCTGCTTAGTGCTGGTTAAGGTCGATTCTAGCATAGGCAATGGGACCGCGAAGGCTGGCGTGGTGCGGTCTGGGCCGGGGTTTGACGATTTCGATATGGGCTGTAGTCCTGGATACTAATCCTCAGATAAATCCTTGGATTGAGTGGGTCGAGGAATGCGCCAAAATCTCTAATCTCCCTTCTCAGACGCTGCAATCTGCCGACAACGAGCGGCATCCCAGTGGCGCAGAATGATTCCTTGTCTAAACAATCTAGCGCAGCTTTTCTGACCAGGGGCGGAGGGGAAAGGTAGGGATATCTGACTTGGCAGGGTGGGGGATCCGTTCGATCAAGGACGCGGATAGGTCGTAAAGCAACTGATTTGAAGGCATTCGGCTGCGGAGCTAGATGACCGTTGCTACCAGGAAAGCATCATCTCGATCTTGTTTCGATTTGGCGAAATACTTCATAAAAACAAAATATTTGTCACCTACTTATCAAAAACGCTCAAGCTTCGCGGGGTGATCGCCATGCTCCCAGCTCAGGGTTGCGGGGGCTAGACGATCGCCTACTATTGCTTCCCAGTTTTCCAGTGTGTCAACAAATTGTGGCCAATCCAGTCGGTTCAGCCAAAGGATGGCGGCGTTGTCCCCGTTTGGATAGTACTTTTTGCGAATTCCGACCTGTTTGAAGCCAAATTTTTCATAGAGGGCGATCGCCGCGGCATTGTTGCAGTTGACTTCCAAGGTTGCCCGCTTCATTCCCTTTTGCTGGCTGGCTCGCAGTAACGCCACTAGCAGTAGTTGTCCTAGCCCTTGGCGCTGGTGGTTTGGGTCAATGGCGATCGCAGTGATATGGGCTTCATCGACGATAAACCAGGTGCATGCAAGCCCGATTAATTGTGCTGTGTCATTACTTTCAGACGCTGTGTTTTCAGGAGGCACGCTCCATAGCCCAAGCAGGGCGCTGGTATCGCTATCAAACTCTGCGAGGTAGCCCTTTCGATTCCATAGCCCTCCCAAGGCACGCTGATCCAATGCCAACACTTCGTCGAGGTCGGCTTCAGCGATCTCCCGCAACACAAACTGTGGAGAGGGCTGCGCAGTGGGATTTTGAGGAATAGATTTCAAGGCGAAAAGGACAGAACAACCAGGGCACTCCAATGGTTTATTGGATGTCGCCCTCAAGGTTACCCCGTCCTCAGGTTCGGATTGTCCTGCCGGATTGATTGCCACCCGTTCGTATCGAAACCGTTTGATTCTGCTGGTTGGCGATCGCCTCTACTGGGTGCGCGGCATGCTCAGGTTTGCCTGATGCAGGTTGGCTCCGGCGAAATTCGCTCCGGCAATGTTGGTATCCCGAAGATCGGCGCGGGTCAGGTTTGCCCGTGAGAATACGGCATCGTTCAGGGTGGCGCCGGACAGCACTGCTCCCTCCAGGTTTGCTCCGCTGAGGTCGGCTCCTCGCAGGTTTGCTCCATCCAAACGCGCTCCGGTCAAATCGGCGCCGCTCAGGTCAGACTGGCTTAGGTCCAACCCACGCAAGTCAGCGCTAACCAGGTCCGCCTGAGACAGAACGGAACCCTGCAAATTACTGCCTTTCAGCTTCACGCCAATCAGGACAGCACCTTGCAAATTGGCTTCACTGAGGTTGACATTCCTCAAATTGGCAAGGGTTAAATCAGCATTAGCCAGGCTGACTTGGCTGAGATTGGCTTTCTGCAAGTTAGCTTCCTGAAGCCGCGCGTTCTGCAGTCTTGCCGCTGGAATTCGCTGGTTATTGGCATAGGCCACGCTCAGGTTAACGCCTTCCAGGTTTGCGCGCTGTAGTGACGCGTTTTGGAAGTCGCTGCCCGCCAGGTTGGCACCGCCCAAATTAACGCCTCGCAAATCGGCGGCAACAAAATTTCCGTTAAGTAGCGTTGATTCGCTGAGGTTGGCACCGGCAAGGTTTACGCCTGCGCCGTTGTGCTCGTACGCTGCACCCTGGTCAGAGCTTCGACCTTGACGCTGCCCAGCGCTTGATGAGGGCTTGCTGTCTTTTTTGGCTGCTTCAGATTTCTTGGCTGCCTTAACCTCTGAAGAGGCTTCCTCTTTTGCTACATCCGCTCCTTCCGCATCTTCGATGTTTTCTTTAGCGGATTCGTCGGGGCTGGTGATCGCATCAGAGTCAGTAGCCTCGGCGTCAGTGGCTTCAGCGGCGTTATCCTCAGATGTCTTGATTTCATCTTCGACCTGCCCGCCTGCCTTGGCGGAATCAGACGAGGAATTTCCTGTAATAGAGGAGCTGTTGGTGAAATTACAGCTAGATAGAGCGACCAGCAGAGCCGCCAAACTTAATATACGAATTGACATAATTACGAAGGAGCTTCGACGAAGTGGATGCGGCAGTTTTGGACTGCACACGAGAAAACGTAGCACTGTGCTAAGGACAGGGGGGGTGAGGGACAAACCCCCCAGTGAAGCCGTCGTTTCAGCAGCGCGGATGGAGCTCGCATTTTGAGCGATAGCCTACACCAAATCGTCGATCTGCGGGCTTTCACAGAAAACACTTAAAAAATTTGGAATGGCGAGAATTAGCTAGCGTTGATGGCAGTTTCTCAGGTCGTTCAGTGGAGATGACTCCACTTACAGATGTGCCACTGCTGGAGTGATCGCCAGAGCCATAGAAATGCGTAGAAGTTGATGGGTGCAGCGTCACTGATTGGGGCGTAATTTGGCTTTCGGTGCGCTTGAAGGAGCGATCGCCGCTCGAGGTGTCGTAATGAATTGCAGTAAAACGTTACTCTTAATAAAGCCAACTGCGATGCACTTCTAGGTTCAAAATTTTGCTCCTGCCTTTGACACCTAAATCGTGGGCTCTTGCAGCTTTCGATGGAGAAATGGGAAAGGTATTAGATGTCTATCCAATTGGTTTTGGGTTCAACATAACTATTCCGCACATTTGAGGATTTCGAGTCGATGACTGTAGCGCCTGTTCAGCCTCCCACTACGGTGAAGCACGAGGTTAAGGATCTTGCCCTAGCCGCTGAAGGTAAAAAGCGGATTGAGTGGGCTGGTCGGGAGATGCCGGTGTTGCGGCAGATTCGCGATCGCTTTGCCGCTGAGAAGCCTTTTGAAGGTCTGCGCCTCGTTGCTTGCAGCCACGTAACCACCGAGACCGCTAACTTGGCGATCGCCCTGAAAGCCGGTGGTGCCGATGCGGTATTGATTGCCAGCAACCCCCTGTCTACCCAGGACGATGTAGCTGCCAGCCTGGTAGTTGACGAAGGAATTTCTGTCTATGCCTTTAAGGGTGAGGACACTGAAACCTACCTGAAGCACGTCAACATTGCCCTGGACCACAAGCCCAACATTATTATTGACGACGGTAGCGACGTAACTGCCACCCTGGTTCAGAAGCGCCAGGAACAAATTGCTGACATCATCGGCACCACCGAGGAAACCACCACCGGTATCGTTCGCCTGCAGGCCATGCTGAACGATGGCGTGCTGAGCTTCCCCGCGATGAACGTCAACGACGCGGACACCAAGCACTTCTTCGATAACCGCTACGGGACCGGTCAGTCCACCTTTGACGGTATCCTGCGGGCCACCAACATCCTGATTGCTGGTAAGACCGTTGTGGTTGCTGGCTACGGCTGGTGTGGTCGTGGTGTTGCGATGCGTGCCCAAGGTTTGGGTGCCAACGTTGTCGTAACCGAGATCAACCCCGTTCGGGCGCTCGAAGCTGTAATGGATGGCTTCCGCGTGATGCCCATGGCTGAGGCTGCTGCCCACGGCGATATCTTCGTCACCTTGACCGGTAACAAGCACGTTATCCGCGGCGAGCACTTTGATGTCATGAAGGATGGGGCGATCGTCTCCAACGCTGGTCACTTCGACTTGGAAATCGACCTGAAGACCTTGAAGGACAAGGCGAACGAAGTTACCACCGTCCGTGACTTCACCGAGGAGTACCACCTGAAGAGCGGCAAGTCCGTTATCGTTTTGGGCGAAGGTCGTCTGATCAACCTGGCTGCTGCTGAGGGTCACCCCAGTGCCGTAATGGATATGAGCTTCGCAAACCAAGCGTTGGCTTGCGAGTACCTGGTGAAGAACAAGGGCAAATTGGAGCCCGGTCTCTACTCCATCCCCACCGAGTTGGATCAGGACATCGCGACTCTGAAGCTAAAAGCTATGGGCTTGAGCGTTGACGAGCTAACCTCTGAGCAAATCGAGTACATGAACTCCTGGACCGAAGGCACCGAGTAGGCTCGACACTTACTAACTACGCTTCAGTTCGCTAGTTAACGCGAGTTTGAATTGAGATAAATAAGGGGGGAGGTATTGCAGAGGCGATTCTTCCCCCTTTGCTATGACAGCAAAAATATAGATCTTTCCGTCGCCACAGCTGTTGGGAGACACCTTCGATTAGCTGGCTAGCATGCAACCGAACAGTGAAAGGAGTTTTTCGTAGCACTTACTGGCATCAAGTTGATGAAACTGATGCGATCGCTGCCACAAGGAGTCTGAGGTCGCTGTCGATTGTTGCTGGGTAGAACTTGAGCGATCGCCCCAAAAATTACGCACTGCCCTAGGCATCGGAACCATTTGCAACGTAGACAGGTCTATCAGTTCAGTTCAGGCAATTGAAAAAACAACTTTTTAAAAGTGATCAGCATCACCGCCATCAATTAGGCGATAAACAACTCAAAGTCATCGTAATCCGTTTTCAGTAGGATTTAATACTCATAAATTAGCCGCTTAAGCTTGGTCGCACAAGATAAACGCTTTTCGATCAAGCTGCCATGTGACCTCAATCACCAATTACTTTTCCTATTATCACAAAATCAAATCCAACCAATAAAGCATCTATTTAAGCCTATCCAGCGTCATTTTGTCTTCATGTAAACTTCGCGCAAATTGCGATTTGAAGTTGCTATATTGTTTTCAACTGCTCATATCGAAACGCCCCTAAAATTATGTTTCACTCCAAAAGAACTTTGCAGGCGATCGCCGCAGGCTTCGCAATTCCACTCATCTTTGCTTCCTCCGCATCCGCAATGACCTTGAAAGGAGATGCGCAAGAATACAACCTATTCCTGTTTGAAGATTGGGAACAAAAAGGCGGAGATGTTGAAGGTCGAGCAGCGGTGGGCGGTAATGCCACGCTGCAAAACGTTGGAGTTGGTGACAGATTGCCCGACAGCGATGGCAGTGAAAATCACCTAGTTGTAGGAGGGGACCTTAACTACAACGGTGGACAGGTTTTTGGTGGAAACGCTGTTGTTGGCGGCTCCGCCAGTGGCGTTAATTACGACTGCGGTGGCTGCTCCACTGAATCTGGTGAGCCCATTGACTTTGAGGCGGCGGAGGCGGAGTATCGTGAGCTGTCTGACTATCTGTACAGCCTTGAGGAAACCGGTTCCCAAAACGTTGTGTCCGGTTCTAATCAGCTTCAGCTAACCGGTTCGGGAACGGGAACCCATGTGTTCAACGTTGACCTAAACAACATCAAAGAGATTTTCTTGGACGCATCTTCGCTATCGGATTTGGTGGTGATTAACGTCCAAAATTCGGGGGCTTACGCCAGCCAAATTACGTCGATGTTCCACACGGAAGCCAACAGCGACTCCAGCAAATGGGAGAACGTAATTTGGAACTTTAATCAGGCGACGGAGCTGGACCTGCGCAACCTGAGCTGGCGCGGAACGATTTTGGCTCCCGATGCCCATCTGAAACTACAGTCGGGCAATATCGAAGGTCAGACGATCGCCAAATCCGCCAGCCTCAACAACTGGTCCGGCGAGTTTCATAACTATTCCTTCAACGGGAAGCTACCTGATATTGAGCACACCCCTGTGGTGGAAGTTACGCCTCCAATTCCGGTGGAAGTGCCTGAGCCTTCGGTGCTCTTGGGATTAGGGGGGGTAGGTCTTATGGCTCTGAAAAGGGCTCGGCAGCTTCAGCGTCAGGAGGCAGCGGCTTAGTTAGTAAGTGCTCTAGGGCTGTGTGACTTGGGGGCGATCGCCACAAATTGCCCCACCTCCGTTACTGCGACCTCGCCGAATTCTGAGTCAAGTGGAATCTGCCCAAAAACAACATTGGCACTGCCCCATAACTGAGCAGTGCCAACACTGAATATTTCTCTGGAGTGAGAATTTTGCCCGTATTTCAAAATGGGCGAAGGTGAGTGCTTTTGATTCGAACTTGAAATATGGAGTGTGAGGACGGAGGAACGCTAGAGGCGTGCGAACGCAGAGGGTTAGATATCGTTCGGATTGCCAATTCAGCTCCAACCTCTGTGATTAGAAGCTGATGCAGTCCTTCTCTGCTGCTCATTTACAGAGTACCCAGGAAAAGCGTCTTCATAATTAAAGTTTGAAATAAACTCGGGACAAATCTTTCAAAGGCAAGGAAGGTCAGCCGTTTGGAAGTCGCTCATGGGCGCTTTTTATGAAGACTGTGTCTATCCGCGGAGAAAATAGTCAAAAATTTGATCCTTTTTGCCTTTGCCTCAAGGATTGTGTCGGTGTTTATGGCAGTAAGCCTGTAATAAATACTGCACAAAAGGTTAGCGGATTACGTCGGCAAATAACCAGCGATCGCCCTGACGAACCAGGCGGAAGGTGGAGATCTCCGACGACTTCCTGCCGTCCTTAAGGAAATAGATAAGCCGAGCCCGAACGATCGCCTGGTTGGTGTCACTGTTCAGCACCGAAACCTCCCTGAGGTCAGTGCGCTGCACCTGAGTCCACCAACTGGTGTAGCTATCAAAGCTATTGCGAGAATACTTTCGCTGGAAGTCCGGCGTTAGGCGACTCCAACCGTCGAGCAAGTTTCCTCGGTTCAGGACGCTGTAGTATTCCCGTAAGCCAGCTTCGGCAGAGGGGGCGGACTGATTCGAGCGGTTGCCCAAATCGTTGGGGGCTGGGTTGGCCGAGGGAGTGGGGCTGGGGCTGGGGGAAGGATTAGGGCTGGGATTTAGGCGACCAATGGTGTTCTCTGTTACCCAGTCCTGGAGGATTTTGCCAAAGTCAATTTCCGGTAATTTAATCTCGGGGAACGGAATTTCCGGTACGTCAATAATGCCGTTATCTTCTGGGTCACTGGCGGCGGGAGTAGGGGTTGGTGGGGTGTCGCCTCTGGTGGCGGTGTCAGTGGGAGGCTGGCTGGTGGGGCTGGGCTAGGGAATGAGGGAGGAGGCCAGAACGCGATCCACCGGCGCTTGGGCGTTGCTGCTGGCGCGTCCACAGTAGGCGTCACCGCGATCGCGCCCGTAGTCCCGCAGCATATTGATGCAGTCTTCGCGGGTTTTAAAAGCCGCCGCGTAGACTTGATAAATTTGGCGATCGCCCAGGTTGGCGTAGTCGGGATACCAAAGCCAGCCCGCTTGATCAAAACCGCGATCGCGCAGGGATTGAACTCGTTGCAGCGCTAGTTCGCGATTTTCCTGCTTGTACGCCGCGTCCGCCAGGAAGTAGGCGTCAGGGACGATCAGACGCCCATCCGCCTGGGATTCCACGTAGGGCGACAGGCTCTTAATCCACTGGGATAGGGCAAGTCCGCCGCCCACCAGCATACCGATCGCTGCAAATCCCACGAGAATGCCGGACCATTGCCCCAGCTTTCCTGCTCCCTTGCCCCCGTCATCGGCGGCACGTGGAATAGGGCGGGCGGGCGATCGCCGGGAAAATTGTTCCAGTTCTTCGCGCTGGGGGGGACGGGCGATCGCTTCCGTTGGCGGCGGGGCGGAGCGACCCAAGGCAACGGTTTTCATCCGGGATTGTCCCTCGGATGGGGGCAGCGGCGGGGGGGCGATCGGATTATCCGGCTGCTGTGGAATAGGACTGGGCTGAAGCTCTGGATTAGCCTGACCGGTCAGGGTGGTCAACATATCCTGCGCCGAAGCAAAGCGGTTGCGAGGATAGGCGTGGGTTGCCCCCACCA
>JBCCTE010000024.1:0-13737 GCA_039198915.1 Cyanobacteria bacterium P01_D01_bin.73
CGATCGCCATCGCCGACGAAACCCCTAGCCAGGGCACATCGCTCAGATCCAGCATCAGCACTTCATAGCGCTCAATTTCGTTGTGCTCTCGGGCGATCGCCTTAGCTACCCCAAAAATCATCGGACCGCTGAGGTGGAACAGCAAGATATGCCCTTCAGTGTTCTTCAGTAGCTTCTTCTCAGCGCTGCTAAAGGACACCTCATCATCCACATCCGTAATTGCCTGGATGGTCCGCACGTCCTTGGACTTTAGATCAGTGAGTCGATTGATGGTCAAAGCGTTAGCAACGAATACACCAACACCAACCGCCACAATCAAATCGACAAACACCGTCAACCCCGTTACCGCGTAGGTAATGATTGCACCAGTGCGAGACACCTTTGGAATGCGCTTCAAGAAACTCCAGTCGACAATATCGAATCCAACCTTCATGGCGATTCCAGCTAGTACCGCCCGCGGTACGTCCTGCAACAGAGGACCAATCCACAGCACGACGACCAGCAGCAACAACGCCCGCACGATTCCAGATAGGGCAGTGCGAGCACCCGCTTGAATATTGACCACGGTGCCCATCGTTGCACCCGCCCCCGGCAAACCTCCACAGATTCCGGAGAACAAGTTGCCCAAGCCTTGACCAATCAGTTCCTTGTTGGAGTCGTGCTCGGTACGGGTCAAACTGTCAGCAACGGTCGAAGTCAGCAGGGCATCAATACAGCCCAACATCCCCAAAATTGCGCCATCGACAACCATCACCTGCAGCTCATCTTGGTTGAAGGCCGGCATCCGCAACGTCGGTAAGCCCACTGGAATCTCACCGATGCGGGGAATATCTGCGTTTCCGAATACAAGTAGGGATAGAACAGTACCGGCAACTAGGGCTAGTAGCTGAGGAGGGCACCAGCGTCGCCAAGCGTTGGGAGTAAAAACAATCAGGGCGATCGTTCCTACGCCTAAAATCACCTCTGGCCAATTTGCCTGGGCGATGGCATCACCAATCAGCGTTGGAATGGCGGTGACATTACCAATAACCCCACCATCCGCAGGCTCCAATCCCAGGAGGGAGGGAAACTGCAGAATCAGCAGAATGAGACCGATGCCCGACATAAAGCCGGAAATTACGGTGTAGGGCATCATCGTCACGTAACGCCCTAATCGCAGCATGCCAAAGCCAATTTGGAATAGCCCTGCAATCATTACCACCGTGAAGGAAAGCGCCCAGGCTTCTTCCTTGGGGTAATTTGCGGTGAAGTTCAAAACAACGGCGGTCATTAGCACCGTCATCGGACCCGTTGGCTCAGAAATTAGGGTGGGCGTCCCTCCAAATAGAGATGCCACAAAGCCGATACATACGGCTCCATATAAGCCGGCGATAGGACCTAGTCCGGTGGCTACGCCAAAGGCTAGAGCCATGGGCAATGAAATGATGGCTGCGGTGACGCCGCCAAATAGGTCGCCCTTTAAGTTATTGAAGTTAAGCCTGTTAAAGACTTGTGAAGCTCTCAGCATCTGTCTCTAGTTGTATTTGGTTTGCACGATGATTAATCTTGCAACCATAGGTTTTCTGCTATTTATTAATGTAACTTTAGACCAAGTAAGGACGGTACAGAGTTTCGAAAAATACAGTTAATTAAAACTTATCGAAAGCGGGCTGAATGATATGCGACCTACACTCCATCAACTTGAGGTTTTTCGTGAAGTGGCACGCCAGGGAAGTTTTACCCAGGCGGCAAAGAAGCTCTCGATCGCCCAGCCAACGGTGTCGGGGCAGATTAAGCAGTTAAGCCAGGGGATCGGGTTGCCGCTGTTTGAGAAGGTGGGGCGACGGTTGTTTTTGACGGAGGCAGGGGAGATGCTGCTGAAGTCTTGTCAGGAAATGCTGGATAGTTTGGATCGCTTGGAAATGGCGGTGGCAGATTTACGGGGGCAGCGGCGCGGACGGCTCAAGCTGGCGGTAGTGACGACGGCTCAGTATGTGGTGCCACGGCTGTTGGGGGAATTTTGCGGGGAGTATCCCGATGTGGATGTGGCGCTGCGAGTGCTGAATCATGCGCAGTTGATTGATCGCATGGCCCGTAATGCCGACGACTTATACGTGCTGAGCCATCTCCCGGAACATGTGGATCTGGAGTGCAAGCCGTTTGTGGACAATTCGCTGGTGGTGGTGGCGGGGCGATCGCACCCTTTGGTGCTGGAGGCGAAGCTTAATCAGGATCGAAAGATAGCGCTCTCCCGGCTAGCGGGGCAGGATTTTGTGATGCGAGAGTCGGGGTCGGGCACTCGGCGGGCAGTGGAGCAGCATTTTGAGCAGCACAATTTATCGGTGCAGGTGCGGCTTGAGTTGAGCACGAATGAGGCGATCGCCCAGGCGGTGGCTAGTGGGCTAGGCATGGCAGTTTTGTCGCGCCATTGCTTGGCGTCGGGGATTACCAATCCGGATCTGGTGCCGCTAGAGGTTACCCATTTCCCAATCCAATGTCAGTGGTATGTGGCGCATTTGAAGTCTAAAGAGCTTTCGGTGGTAGCCCAGTCCTTCCGCGATCGCCTACTGGAGTATGAAGCCTTCGCGGAGCCTCAGATGGTTGTTGGTACGGCTCCGTTAGTCATGTCCTAGCGGGTTTGCTAACAACAGCTGCGTGTCCAATGATCTGTAGCGGCTTCAATTCTGTAGAGGCTTCAATCGGAAAGGGTTTCGATCAGGATTTCGGCCTGGGCTTGGCGATCGCCCAAGAATTGATCGCATTCTTGCAGCCGCTTGACTGCGGTTTCAAACGCGCCAAATGCATCGTCTAGGCTTAGCCCGTCCTGCTCCAGTTCGGCGATAATCTGCTCCACTTCGGCACTTGCGGTTTCATACTGCCAATCGTCTGGCAAAGCTGCGGCGGTTTTTGTCGCCTTTTTGGACTGGGCTTTTCTGGGCATGATGTTGTTCTTTCTACTTACTTTTTACTTTTGTTTTCTGTACGATTTTAGCTCATTCCACAAAAAAGGTGCCCCGTCCCCAGGAATCTGGTTCTGGCGGCACCTTTTTTGTGCTTGTTCGTGAAACTATTTCTTGATGAAATCTGAATCCCTAGATGCGTAGGGCGGATTCACTAGCTCCGGTGAAGATCAACGCGCCTTGCACGTCGGCGACGGAGGCATTGTTGACCACTCCCAAAAATGCGTTGGAGGTGTTTTGGATGGTGACGTTGGCTCCGCTGGCGGTTAGGGAGATTTCGCTGATTGCCGAAATGCCTGCCAAGCCAATGCGATCGCCCTGGGCCGTCGAGACGTCCAGAATCACGTCCGCAGCAACTGCATCGGTAGCGGTATCATCTGCCCGCAGCACGAACACGTCCGCGCCAGCGCCACCGGTCAGCTGATCTGAACCCAAGTCGCCGGTCAGGATATCGATGCCGTCTCCACCAAACACCGCGTCATTACCCTGACCACCACGAACAAAGTCGTTGCCAGCGCCGCCGGATACATTGTCGTTACCTTGGTTGCCGTTGATGGCGTCAATGCCCGCGCCGCCGTCGATGGTGTCATCGTCGGTAAAGCCGCGTAGGTAATCGTTGCCGCCAAGACCGTTGATTACGTCGTTGCCAACGCCGCCCGAAATAACGTCGTCGCCGCTGGTGCCGGTGATGGTGTCGTTGCCGCCCGCGCCGTTGTAGCCGTTGCGAGCATTGGCAGTTTGACCGGCGGTTAGTTCAATGGTGTCCGCATCAGCGCCGCCAACAATAAAACCGTTGGCAACGGGGATATCTGCCCGGTTGCGCATATTGATCATGGCGTTAACCGTGCCCAGGTCGGTGGTCAACGCTGAGGTGCGAGCGTTGATGTTGCCACCGGTAACCCGTGCAAGCTGGATGCGATCACCCTGTTGGATGGCGTCAATTAGGTCCACACCACCGCTGATGCGACCGAAGACGGAGAAGCGACCGTCCAGGTTGGTGTTGTCAATGCCGTTGAAGAAGAACTGAGATGATGCGGTGTCGGGGTCGTTGGTACGAGCCCAGGCGATCGTTCCGCGGGTGTTGGACAGAACTGGGGGAACAGTGATGCCAGCGGCGGCAAAGGTTTGACCAATCAGGGGAACCGTTGCGCCCTGGGGCAAAATCTCTAGGGGAATATTGCGTTCTTGTCCGGTGGCGGGATCGGTAAATCCGCTGGTGCCGAGCTGCTCCACGGGAAATGCCGGGTTGCGGCTATTGGGGTCGCCGCCTTGGACCACGACAAAACCCGGGTCACGAACAACGCGGTGGAAGCTGATGTTGTCGTAGAATTCGCGCTCCACTAGGTCCGCAAAATTACCCGCAGAAATCGGCGCATTTGCCCCATCCAGGGTGATTTCCAAAAGCTGACCGTTGATCAGCATGGTGACTGTTGCTGATCCCGTCAGCGTTGCCAAAGTTTCGTCCATGGTTGCGCGCTTTCCTTCCTAATTCCCAGTGTGCGATCGCGATTGCGGTGTGCTTTTGCCGTAGGTACCTTGCAACGGGTGTTGCAGTAATCCATTTGACCAAGAAACGTTGTGAAAGGTTTCCCGTTGGTTACGACTCCTTGCAATTATGCCCGACAAGTCCGGCGATCGCTCATTTGAAACGCGTCTGCAACGGACTGAATTATCGAATTCTTTAATGTTCACCTAAAGGAGCAACTCATTGGGAAACGGTCTATTGAGATAGTTGCCGGAGTATTGCAACCTTCATTTCACTCTTGATCGGTGACGTTACCATCGGCCCAAACGCCTTTTTGATGCGCTTCTTTATTCGCTTCACCGTGCATTTTCTTCACTTAAAGGGCGTGGTCATCCTATCCCCATCCGTCCTATGCCTCATTCGGATTTTCCCGAGCAAACTCCAGGGCAGAAGCTAGAGCCGCTCAGTATCGATCAGCAAAACACCAATCAGCAAGACCTGAGCCAGCCAGAACAGCAAGAATTACCGAATCCTGAATCCAATCCCGAATCCGAAGCGCCCGCCCGAATCAATATCGCTAACACCGTTGATTTTCCGCTGGAAATTCCACTGGAGCCCGACGCACCGGAATTAGACGCGCCGGAAACGACAGACGAGGAGGGGCACAAATTCTCCCGGCGGACAGCGCTGAAGTTAATGGGGGGCGCTGCCGTTGGGGGGGCGATCGCCTACAGCCGCTTCCACAAACCCAAGCCCTACACCTACCAGCCCGATAATATTGCTCTGCCCTACTTAACCACGCAGAAAAAGCGCGTAGTGGTCATTGGTGGCGGACTGGCGGGACTGGCAAACGCTTACGAACTGAGCGAGCGGGGCTTTCAAGTAACGCTTATTGAAAAATCTCCCCAGCTTGGCGGCAAAATTGCAAGCTGGTCTATTGATGTCAACGGCGAATCGTTACAGATGGAGCACGGCTTTCACGGCTTTTTCCCCCAGTACTACAATCTATGGAAGCTCACTGAAGAACTCAATATCCGTCAGGATTTTGTTTCCCTGGATCATTATTCGGTGGTGTACGAAGGCAAGCCCTACCGCCCGGAAGTGTTCTACCCCAGTCGGTCGTCATTTCCCTGGAACGTGGTGGACCTAACCGTTTCCTCGTCAAACCGGCTCAGCTGGGGGATTAACCTCACCAAGCCGTTCCACTGGGAGGTGTTCCACGCCATCACCAGCTTTGATCCAGAACGCACCTACGCTTCCCTGGATCATCTATCGGTGGAGGAGTGGGGCGAAGGGGGATTTCCAAAAGGGCTTTACGACCTGTATTTCTTACCCTTTGGCAAGTCCACCCTCAATTCCCCCGATATCCTCAGCGCTGGGGAGCTAATGCAGTTTTTCCACTTCTATTTCTTTGGCAATCCTGAGGGGCTGGCGTTTAACGGCACTAGGCAGGATATGGGGCGCACTCTGGTGGATCCCATTGGCGATCGCGTCAAAGAAAAGGGCGGCGAGATTCTAACGGAAACCCAGGTGGAACGGGTGGAGTGGAAAGACGGTCGGGTGACGGCGGTGGAGTATCGCCCTGCCGGTTCGGTGTCGGCGGCTCCTTTTTGGGTGGAGCGAAATTTAGTGATGCCTAGCGATGAAAATTGGGATTATTTCGGGGCAGGCGATGCGGTTTTTGCGGCGGCGGTGGGAGGCGATCGCGCCCTGTCCCTAACCTGCACTCACCAAGGTTGCACGGTAGGCTGTGGCGATGACAAAAGCTGGCACTGTCCCTGCCACGGCGCGTCCTATAACAGCGACGGCACCCTCAAAAATGGTCCCGCCAAGCGGAGTTTGCCCGAGTACAAAATTTTGCAGCGGGATGGCGATCGCATCCAATTAGCCGCTTTAAATGCCGACACCGACGACAGCAAACTAACTCGATTGGAAGCGGATTATTTCGTTTTTGCCGCCGACGTTCGCGGGGTACGGCATTTATTCGATTTGGCGGATGGTGATGTGGATTCAGGATTAAATAACGCCATTGCCAAATTACCCGTTTCCGATCCCTTTGCTGTTGCTCGCTTCTGGTTTGATCGAGACTTTGAATGGTCCCACAGCGAATTTACGTCCCTATCTGGCTACCGACTAACTGACAGTATTACCCGCTATCACAAGATTCAAGAAGACTATAAAAAATGGCATGAGAAGACCGGTGGCAGCGTCGTTGAACTTCATGCTTACTGTTATAAAGAAAAGGAATTTCCCACCCAGGCGGCACTATTAGAAACCTTTGAAAGCGAACTCTATGATTTAGTGCCGGAGTTGCGATCGGCTACTATTTTGCATCGCCAATTAGTTAATCAGAAAAACTTCTCTGGCTATCCTCCCAATAGCTATCGCGATCGCCCCAGCTCTCGGTCCGGCGCACCTAACCTATTCTTTGCTGGCGACTGGGTGAAAATGCCCTTCCCCTGCGGACTAATGGAACGAGCCGTCAGTAGCGGACTTCTCGCCGCCAATGAAATCTGCCACGACGAAGGACTCCAACGCCGCACTTTATACACCGTCCGCCCCAAAGGTATTCTGCCAATTTAGGCGGGACAGCGACTGGGATAGTGCGGATATAATGCTAGCTACTGTGTCGTGTCGTTCAGTGCAACAACCACTGTGCAGCTATGGTTACTACAGTCAAAACTGACGTTAAGAAAATCAGCCCTGACGAGTACCGAAAGCAGGAAGAGTTATCTGAAATTCGTCACGAATATCGAGATGGAGTGATTGTACCTATGACAGGAGGATCCGCTAATCACAGTCGTATAATCACTGACCTTTGCAATCTACTTTTGAATGCCTTGGGCGTAGATGAGTGTGAAATTTTCAATAGCGACTTGAGAGTTTGGATTCCTGATTACAACCGAGGAACTTATCCAGATGTAATGGTTGTGAAGGGAGATTTGGATTTCAATGGAAACCGGCCTGATGAAGTTTTAAATCCATCGTTAATGGTAGAGGTTTTATCCCCTTCTACGGAAAACTATGATCGCGGAACAAAGTTTTACTTATATCGTTCTATTCCCAGTTTTTGTGAATACCTATTGATTGATCAATCAAGGCCTTGCATTGATAATTACTGGAAATATGACAACGACGAGTGGCGTTTGAAAGAGATTCAAGGACTGGATAAAACGGTTGATTTAAAGCATGTTCCCGTCAAATCATCTCTGTCGGAAATTTATCGGCGAGTGAACTTTGAAGACTGACTGGGGTGAGAACGGGGACGAAATTGGTAACAATCCCTTGAGTTTGGGCGATCGCCAAAAATCAGCGGCTAGTATGGGTCAGTCAATTGGCTGACTAATTGGGCTACGTTTCAACCCATTGTCGCCACGTCTACCAACGCCGTAATCAGGACGCGATCAATGCAACTACCTGCCATTGTCGATATCGCCATCGGACTGCTGTTTATCTACCTGATTCTCAGCCTGCTGGCTTCGGAGTTGCAGGAGTTAGTCGCGACGCTGTTGCAATGGCGGGCGGAACATCTGAAGCGATCGGTGGAGATGATGCTGGCGGGGGGAAGCGAGCCGACGATTGATGGGATGAGCCAGGATGAGGTGACGGCGGACTTAAATCGGGCGAAGGATTTAGCCGATCGCGTCTACAACAATCCGCTAATTAACACGCTGAACTACGAAGCTGCGGGGATTTTGGCTCGGTTTTTCCGGCGTATCTTCAACGGCTTCTACACGTTCTTCCGATTCAATACCAATATTTTTGGCGATCGCAACGGCGGTCCGTCCTACATTCCAAGCGCCACCTTCGCTGATGCCCTGACCTCAACCCTGCGTATTCCCGACATCGTTCGGCTGGTGAGTGCTAAGCGGCTGTCAATCTTTGCCCGTAACGTCGTTGTGGGCGTGCGGCATATTTTGCAGCCGCACCTAAGCGATCCGGTGGTTGCCCAGGCAATTGATCGCTTCAGCAAACGTTTGGGTCTGATCCTCGCTGACTATCGCAATGAAAAGTTTGATTTGCTGAGTAGTCTGGTACGCCTGGAACGGACCACGGACCAATTCATTGAAACCTTGCAGGTGCGAGCCCCTCAAATTGGCACTGAGGAGCTGGTGCTGTATCGCAACGAGATTTTTCAGCAGGACGATAACCATCAAGCGCTTCTAGCCACTTTGCTACCCACCGTTGACGAAATCCTGCGGGATATTCAAGCCAAGCGCGGTATTTACAACGAGATTTACGGAGCGTTACAGGATATTGATGATCCCAACAGCAAGCTCCGACAAAATGTTGAGCGGGCGCTAGATATTCTGCCCCAAAGCACCCAGGATAGCCTTGGACAACTAGCTGCCAAGGTGCGAAGTAAGACTCAGGAAGTTCAAAATGATGTAGCGGAATTTCAGAAAGAGGTCGAAGCCTGGTACGGCCGCGCCCAGGATCGAGCGGCTGGTGTCTACCGCCGGAATGCGCGGGGAATGTCCCTGGTTTTAGGGCTGATTCTCGCCGTCGCCAGTAACGCCGACACGTTTTATATCGTGCGCAGTTTGTCGCGAAATACAATTTTGCGTCAGGCGGTGACCAACTATGCAGAGCAGGCAATTGTCGAGATTAAGCCAGAAGATTTGCAGGACAACGATAAGAATTTATTGTCCCAGCCGGCGATTCGCGAGAGTTTAGATCCGGCGCTGAATGATATTGCATTGCCCATCGGTTGGGGGCTAGGTCACTGGGAAAAGCAAATGAACCCCGATCCCCAGAATCCGCCGCGCGACTTCTTCAGTTGGCTATGGATTCGTTTTCGGGTGTTGGCGGGCTGGGTTGTGACGGGAATTGCAATCTCGATGGGAGCGCCCTTCTGGTTTGATTTATTGAGCAAGCTGGTGCGGGTAAAACGATCCAAAAGCTCCAGCTAAGTTTGGTTTGTTTAGGGGCGGCGATAAGCAATCATAGGGTGATTGTTAGGGAATTTTTTATCATTCTGCATGGCTGCAATTTCACACGATCGCCCCTTAACCCGTCTGATAGCTTACGGGCGGCGGTATCGCGTTTCTACCTGGCAGGCGATCGCCTGTTCAGTCCTGAATAAAATTTTTGATTTAGCACCGCCGCTGCTAATCGGCTTGGCCGTAGACACGGTTGTGTCTCGGGATAATTCGCCGCTGGGTCAAATCGGCATTACCGGCATCGTGAATCAGTTTCTGGCGATTACGTTTTTGACGTTCGTCGTTTGGGGGCTAGAGTCGATTTTCGAGTACGCGTACCATCGGCTGTGGCGCAATTTAGCCCAGGCGATTCAGCATGATTTGCGGCTGGATACCTACAGCCATTTGCAGAATTTGGACCTGGCATTTTTCGAGGAGCGCAGTACCGGTGAATTGCTGTCGATCCTGAACGACGATATCAACCAGCTAGAGCGCTTTTTAGACGACGGTGCCAGCGATGTTCTGAAGGTCATGACCACGGTGGTAATCATCGGCGGGCTGTTTTTCTGGACCGCGCCGCAGATCGCCTGGCTGGCGATGTTGCCCATGCCCTTTGTTGTTTGGGGGGCGATCGCCTTTCAGAAAAAGCTCAACCCTCGCTACAGCAAAATGCGATCGCGGGTGGGCGAACTCAACAGCCGCCTTGCCAATAATCTCAGCGGAATCGTCACCATCAAAAGCTTTACCGCTGAAGCTTACGAACTGGGGCAGGTTACCCGAGAAAGCAACGCCTATCGCGACAGCAACCGCAACGTTATCAGCCTAAGCGCCGCCTTTGTGCCGCTGATTCGCATCGTAATCCTCGTCGGCTTTGCGGCAACCCTGTTCTATGGTGGCGTGGAAGCCGCCGCCGGTCGCATCCCCGTTGGCACCTACAGCATGTTGGTGTTTATTATCCAGCGACTGCTATGGCCTCTAACCGAGCTGGGACATACCTTAGACGATTACCAGCGAGCCATGGCGTCCACCCGCCGAATTTTCCGACTCCTCGATACTCCCATCGAAGCCCACCCTGGCAAGATCCAAATCCAGCCCGCCAAGGTTGCAGGGGAAGTGCACTTCAACAATGTCACCTTCGCCTATCGCGATCGCCCCGCCATTTTGCGCAATTTATCGTTGGATGTGCCCGCTGGACATACGGTAGCGATCGTTGGCGCCACCGGCTCCGGTAAGAGCACCCTGGTAAAACTGCTGCTGCGGCTCTACGAAATCCCCGACGGCGAGATTACCCTGGACGGTCAAAACATTCAGCAAATCGAGCTGCAAAGCCTGCGCCAATCCATCGGTCTCGTTAGCCAAGACGTTTTCCTATTCCACGGCACCGTTGCTGAAAATATCGCCTACGGTACCTTTGGTGCTTCCAGCGAAAAGATTATCAGTGCCGCCAGATTGGCAGAAGCCCACGAATTTATTAGCCAGCTCCCCCAGGGCTACGACACCATCGTCGGCGAGCGAGGACAAAAACTTTCCGGCGGGCAGCGGCAGCGTCTGGCGATCGCCCGCGCCATCCTAAAGGATCCGCCAATCCTCATCCTGGACGAAGCCACCTCCGCCGTGGATAACGAAACTGAAGCAGCTATCCAGCGATCGCTCGATAAAATCACTCAGAATCGGACGACTATTGCGATCGCCCACAGGCTATCTACCATCCGTAACGCTGACTGCATCTACGTTATGGAAAACGGCAGCCTTATCGAACAGGGCACCCACGACCAGCTTGTCGCCGACAACGCCAGCCTCTACGCCAGCCTATGGCGAGTGCAAATGGGGCTAAGGGCAGTGCCTCGCTAGGTGTTACCGTCGTCGTCAATCCGCCCAAACCAGCAAAAAAACTTAGGAAACTTGCGCCTCCCCTTGCGATCGGCGTATCATCGATGATATGCGTACTTTATTCAAGATTCTGTGAGCGGAGGATTAGTACCATGGCTGGACGGGGCGGACGACGACCAGGTGCGGGCCGACCGGTAGGGTCCGGCAAATACGGGGAGCCCACTAAAGCGGTGCGCGTACCTGAAAGTATGGTGCCCCACTTGCCGAAGATGATTAAAGAATTTCGAGCCGGGGAAGAAGAATCCGATGGGCCGAAGCCCGACAACGTCATTCCCTTTAAGCGTCCAGATAAGGAGCGCACCAAGCCGATTCCATTGTACGAGGATCCAGTTGCTGCCGGTTGGACCGCCATTTCACAGGATGCTGCCCCCAGCGAAACCATCGACCTAGTGCGACATCTCAGCAACCACCCCGATGACTCTTACCTGGTTAAGGTTCGAGGGGACTCGATGATTGAAGCCGGAATTAATGATGGCGACTTATTGCTGGCAGATCCCGTTGAGGAAGCAACCAGCGGAAGAATTGTGCTGGCTCACCACAATGACAAAATGACCGTCAAGCGCCTTCACATTGCGTCGGACAAAACGATTACGTTGAAAGCAGAAAGTCCCGATCATCATGACGCAGTGGTCATTGAAGGGGACTCCTTTGAGGTCGTTGCTACGGTGGTTAGCGTAATTCGACGCTTCTAAGCGACCACCTAACGCTTTGCCAAGTCCTTCCAATCAACAGTAAGGCGCGTATCGACGCCTCGAAAGTTAAGCTTCTGTTTGGCTTTTCCGGCTAGTTATTTGCTAGGTCGCCAATATCCTGAACTTTGTCGTGTACCCCAAGGCGGCTTACCAAAGTAGCGCTGGCTTCGTTAAGTCCTATCACGTTGACGATTGTGCCTCGGCGACGGAATTTCAGGACGATTTGATCCACTGCCTTGACTGCTCCCTGGTCCCAAAGATGGGCGTGGGTCAAATCAATGGTGACCTGCTCCAAGTCCTCCTGCAAATTGAAAGCACTCAAGAAGGTGTTGTTGGATACGAAGAAAATTTGACCAGCGATGCTGTAGGTGCGGTGGGTACCTGTTTCATCTAGGTAGGAGTCTACAAACACGACCTTGGCGATTTTGCCCGCGAATATCAGGGTGCTGAACAAAACACCACTGCCCACGCCGATCGCCAAATTATTGGTCACCAACGTTGCCACCACCGTCGTCACCATAATCGCCGTTTCGCTGCGGGGAAGCTTTTTGATATTGCGAAGGGAGTCCCAGTTAAATGTGCCGATGGACACCATAAACATTACGGCTACCAACGCCGCCATGGGAATTTGTTTAACCCAGGGACCCATGACCAGTAAGAAGAACAGCAGCAACACGCCCGCGCTAAAGGTGGATAGGCGCTGACGACCGCCAGATTTAATATTGATAACCGATTGACCAATCATGGCGCAGCCAGCCATACCGCCAAAGCAGCCGGTGATTACGTTAGCGATGCCCTGGGCGAAAGTTTCTTGGTTCTTATCGCTGGGAGTGTCCGTCAGCTCGTCCACCACATTGGCGGTAAGGAAGGAGTCCACTAGACCCACCACCGAGAGGGCGAGGGCAACGGGGAAGATAATTTCCAGGGTGCCCAGGCTGAAGGGCAGTGCGGGAAGTCCAAAGCTGGGCAGGGCGGCGGGGATGCTGCCTTCGTCTCCCACGGTTGGAACGTTAACGCCGGTAATCATCGAAAAGGCTGTGATTGCAGCGATCGCCACCAGCGGCGAAGGCACCAAAGTCGTCACCCGAGGCAGTAGGTAAATAATGGCGAGGGCCACAGCCACCATGGCATACACGACAAAATTTGCCCCGTCTCCTTGGAGCTGGGGGAGCTGGGCTCGAAAAATAATAATCGCGAGGGCGTTAATAAAGCCCACCATCACGGCGCGGGGAATAAAGCGCACCTGGTTGCCCACCTTGATGACGCCGAAAAAGATTTGCAGGAGCCCCGCCAGAATTGTCGCCCCCAGGATGTATTGCAAACCTTCGGTGGGTCCGTAGGTGCCCACCAGGTCCTTGACCAAGATGGCCATAGCTCCGGTGGCGGCGGAAATCATGCCGGTGCGCCCCCCCAAAATCGCCACGGTAATCGCCATGGTGAAAGAGGCATACAGACCCACCTTGGGATCCACCCCCGCCATGATGGAAAATGCGATCGCTTCAGGAATTAGCGCCAAGGCAACGACGGCACCAGCCAGAAGGTCGCCCCGGACGTTAGAAAACCAGGCTTTAGGATCGAGAATATTGTTTGGAAGCGAGAACTTTGGAATGGACAGATTTCGGGAGGAAGCGTGTTGCATCGGTGGCGCAGCAAAAAATGTGGATAGTAAACAGGTCTCCGAGTCTGTAACATGCGCTAAAACTTAACAAATGTCAAAGAAAAGTTTCATGATGCTAACGTTCCCAGGTAGCCTCCGTAACCTGCCAGGTAAGAAAAAAGGGCTTTGGGGAGCTTAGATGCCATCGGGAAAGACCCATGATCGAATTACC
>JBCCTE010000025.1:0-13138 GCA_039198915.1 Cyanobacteria bacterium P01_D01_bin.73
CATCGGTGCTCGCAACCAAGCCAATCAAAGTCAAGGTGTCGTTTTCAATGGTGGTGTTAACGCCAATGGGAACCTGACAGCCCCCTTCCAGGGTCCGCAGAAACGCCCGCTCAGCCACACAGCGGAACTTAGACGGCTCATGCTCCAGGACCTTCAACACGTCCAGGATTTCCTGGTCACCGCTGCGGCATTCAATTCCTAGCGCCCCTTGACCAACGGCGTGGAGCGACACCTCTGACGACAAAATCTGGTCGATGCGATCGCCCATATCTAGCCGCTCCAAACCAGCCACCGCCAAGATGGTGGCGTCGTACTCACCAGCATCCAACTTCTTAAGGCGAGTATTCACATTGCCGCGAATATCCTTGAAGGTGAGGTGGGGGTAGTGGTGACGCAGTTGAGCCAGACGTCGTAGAGAAGAGGTGCCCACAACGGCCCCCTCAGGCAAATCCTTTAGCTCGCTGCCCTTAAATTTTTCGTTAAATACCACCGCGTCCGCCGGATTCACCCGCTCAGTAACGCACCCCAACATCAGCCCTTCCGGCAAGTTTGTTGGCAAATCCTTTAGGGAATGCACCGCAAAGTCAAAGGTGCGATCCAGCATCCCGTCTTCCAATTCTTGGGTAAACAGCCCCTTGTCGCCGATTTTTGATAGGGCCACATCGAGCACCTTGTCCCCCTGAGTTTCTAAGGTGCACACCTCAAATTCAATATCGGGAAATGCCGTTTTCAAAGTGTCGCGAACCCAATAGGTTTGTACCAGGGCAAGCTGGCTTTTTCGGGAGCCAATACGAATCGTGCGGGTACTCGTTTCAGGGGTGGCGGTTGCAGACATAAAAAGGGTCGCTACGGTAATTGGCGAAACAGCTCCGGGAATGCGAACCGTGGCGACATCTCAGCTCCACAGCCCCGTCCCAATAGCGTCCACACAGACTACCTTTTGGCGGCGATCGCCCTCAAATGATCGACACTTTCAGTAACAAAATCTTTATATTCTGCCCGCACCAATCGGCAACAATCGCGGCAATTGTTATCGACTAGGACAAGCTAGATACCACCAAAGCGAGCTGCTTCGCGCTTAGGTTCATCTGTTTGATCTCCTCCGGCTCGAAGCAGACCCCATAGCCCCACTGGAGCACCAGGGCGATCGCACACTGTCCTCCGACCATACCAGGCACAACGACCTGAGCTGCCACGCCAGCACTTCCGTACTGCTCAACGTCCTTCCATTCTTCGCTGCGGGAAATACTGTCCGCCACAATCGTCTTACCTTCTGCGATCGCCTTAGCCACCATCGGGTCCGCTTGCAGCCAAGATAAATCGCCCCCACCGCTGGAAACCACCGACGCCGCACCCTCTTGCACCGTAACGATGCCGCAGCCATCGCTTAAAAACCGCCCCTTAAAAGCGGAGGGTAGCGTTGTCAGGATCTCTTGCTCTCCCTGCAACGCGCCGAAAATTGTCGCCGTCAAATCCATTTGCGCCTTAGAACGCATCACTTCCAGCGATCGCCGCTTCTGGTCCTCGTAGCTGTTGGCGGCATGATCCACCACCTTCTTCAGCTTCTCCGGATCCCAAGGCTTAGTAATGTACTTGTAGACCTGCCCGGCATTGATAGCGTCTACCAAATCCTCCACATCGGTGAAGCCAGTCAAAATTATGCGCACCGTGTCCGGATAGTCAGGCACCGTCCGGCGCAAAAACTCCGTTCCCTTCATCTCCGGCATCCGCTGATCGGAAATGATTACGGCAACTTCCCCCTGTTCCTTCAGCACATCCAGGGCATCAATGCCACTTTCTGCTTTGAAGACACTGAACTGACGGCGGAAGGTGCGATACAGCAGATCTAGATTGTCGGGCTCATCGTCGACAACCAACATCTTGGGCTTAGGGGGGCGGCTACTGATCAATGTTCTTTGAAGCTTTTACTTCCGGCTCTAACTCTTGAACTTGTGTGGGATACGGAAGACCGATCCCATCCCTATTCTGTTTAACTCAGTAAGAGTCTATCAATCCGGGTCAGAAATAGGAAATAGATTGATGCGGTGGAAAATGGATTCGCACAGTGGTGAAAGACACGGAAACTGGATAAGTCTGAATGGAGACTTATGGGTATTCGAGACGCACCTAGGAGCCATCAGCATATCTCAGGGGGCTGACAATAGGGGTCTTTCCACGAGGAATTCTCCACATGTAGTAAGGTAAACGCCCTTGCTTTTGCCCAGGGCGGGAAAGAAGCAAAGTGGTGCTTGGCCCAAGATAGAAGCCATTCCACCGAGGAAAGCGTTTGCTTAGGTTTATTTCCCATTCTCTGCGGAAGTTGCTGACGTTTTAAATAATTTTGGATGGATGGCGTAAATTAACATTCATTGTTTAATTGAATTTAACTTAATTATCTTATCTGGCTAATCTGACCGGTTGGAGTATCTATTCAGCTGTTTGATTGATAATCTACTATTAGGATGTTGTATCAATTAAATTGCGAAAGTAAACTACAAAAGTTTAAAAATGCATTAAAGGCGAAAAGAGAGTGCCAAGGGCTAGAGTCCCTGTGGCAGCCAGAATTTAATCCTGATTGGTGATAGCTCCTAGTCAATAAGAGAATAGCGAATTCACTTCGGTGAAAAATCATTGAATGCTAGCTTCCTTCTGATTGGTTGAACTGAGCGCCTGATTGATGATTACTTTTTCGTACCCTGCGCCGTTTCGATTGGGATTTTGGTCCTTTGTACATAAAACAGGTTGAAATTACCAACTTTAAGTCTTTCGGGGGAACAGTTAGCGTGCAGCTGTTGCCGGGCTTTACGGTGGTTTCGGGACCGAATGGGTCTGGCAAATCCAATATTCTAGATGCGCTGTTGTTTGCGCTGGGATTGTCGTCGTCCAAGGGAATGCGGGCGGAGCGGTTGCCGGATTTGGTGAATCATGGGCAGACCAGCAAGAAAGGACGGGGCACCGTTGAGGCGACGGTGGCGGTGACTTTTGATTTGAGCGAGGAGGCGTCGGCGATCGCCACGGCAGATATTGCCCACCTGCAAAATGGCCACGCTGAAAGCAATGGCGTGATAACTAACGGCGCTGGAAATAACGGGAGCAACGGCGCAGCTAGTAATGGCGCTCACCATAGGGATCAGTCTGTTGAGGTAGAACTTGATGAAAATATTGACGAGGCTGACTTAGGGGAAGAGGTGCCAGAGACGGCGGTGGATACGGCGGGGGCGTTGCCTGTGGCGTTTGGGGATGCGTTCCGCGATGAGGACGGCAATCCTATGACTGAGTGGAAGGTGATGCGCAAGCTGCGGGTCACTCAGCAGGGCACTTATACGTCGAATTACTACATCAACGACCACCCGGCGACGCTGTCAGAGCTGCATCAGCAGTTGGCGGCACTGCGGATTTATCCCGAGGGCTACAACATTGTGCTCCAGGGGGACGTGACCAGCATTATTACGATGAATGCGCGGGAGCGACGGCAGATTATTGATGAGATGGCGGGGGTGGCGAATTTTGATCGCAAGATTGAACAGACTCGCCGCACTTTGGAAGAGGTTAAGGAGCGGGAAGAGCGCTGTCGGATTCTTGAAGGAGAGCTTCAGGAGCGCTGTGAACGGTTGGCGGGCGATCGCCAAAAGGCGCTGAAATATCAAAAGCTTAAGGAAGAGTTCGGGGAAAAATCCGGCTGGGAGCAGGTGTTGCGCTGGCAGGTGGATCGGGCAGCGATCGCTCAGGGTGAGGCGCAGATTGAGCGCGATCGCAAAGCCATTGAAAAACTGGGCGGGGATATTACCCAGGCGGAGGAGACAGCTCGGGATACGGGGATCAAGTTAAACGATCTGAATCAGAAGGTGAAGGCGCTGGGGGAGTCGGAGCAGCGAGAATTGCAAACTCAGTTGGCGAATCAGCAGGCTCAGTTGAGTTTGCTGCAGCGGCGATCGCAGGAGTTGTTGAATGACGGCGCAGCGGCGGATGTGGACATTAAGCGGCTGGGGGCGGAGTTTAATCAGTTGGGGGTGCAAATTTCGGATTTGACCCGGCAGGAGCCGGCGGTGACTCAGACGGTAAGTCAGGCAAAGGAAAGTTGCGATCGCCTTACCAGCGCTGTGGAATCTCAGCGGGATGCGGCGGCGAAGTTGGCGGAGGAGTCCCAGGCGTGGGTGACGGAACAGACGGATTTGCGCCACCAAATTGACGAATTGCAGGGACAGTTGACGCCGTTGCAGAGCGAGCAGACGCGGTTGCAGGAGCGATTGGAGCAGTTGGCGGGACAGCAGGGATCGCGGGATCAGGAGCTGGCGGAAATTGGGGCGGAGTTGGGCGATCGCCGCAGCACTCGGGATCAACTGGCGACCACTGTGGAACCGTTGCAGGAAAAAATCCAAAAGCTGGTGGAGGCGGTTGCTGAGGCGGAGCAGGAGGTGCAGATTCAAACCCAGACTCGCGATCGCCTGTTGAACGAACAGCGGCAAAAGCAGCGGCAGTTGGACAAATTGGAAGCTCAAGCCCAGGCAATTCAGGAAGCTCAGGGCACTCACGCCACCCAGGTACTGATTCAAAGTGGGCTGCGGGGATTGCATGGTTTGGTGGCCCAATTGGGGCAAGTGGAGCCGCGTTACCAGACGGCGCTGGAGATTGCAGCGGGGGCGCGGTTAGCGTATTTGGTGGTAGACGATGACCGGGTGGCGGCGGAGGCGATCGCCTGGTTAAAACAGCAGCGGGCGGGGCGATCCACGTTTTTGCCGCTGACGAAATTTTCGGGGGGATCGGGGCGCAACAGCGGGGCGATGGCGCGTCCCCAGGGCACCCGGTTTGCCACCCAGCGCGGGGGGCGGGATGACGGCTGGGTGGATTATGCGGTGAATTTGGTCACCTTTGAGCCGGATTATCAGGGGATTTTTGAGTATGTGTTTGGCTCCACCGTGGTGTTTGAGTCTGTTGATCAGGCTCGACGGAATTTGGGCAAATATCGCATGGTGACGTTGGACGGGGAGCTGTTGGAAACGAGCGGCGCGATGACTGGGGGCAGCATCAGTCGGCGGCGCGGGGGCGTGCATTTTGGGACGAAGGGCGCGTCGGCGAAGGAATCGCGGGAAATGACCGAGCTGAGCGATCGCCTGGCGGAAATCGACCGAATTTTGGAACGCTGCAATATTGCTCTGACCCAAGCCAATCTCGATTTAAAAGAGCACACGAAAAATCTAAGTGAGGCGCGACAGGGATACCAAGGGGATCACCAACGACTGGAGTCGGCAACTCGAGAGGTGGCGGCATTGGAGCGGCGGTTGGAGGCTCGGCAGCTAGAGCGCGATCGCCTCACCGCTGAGCAACAAACCAGCCAGGAGCGTTTGGGAATTCTGGCACCGCAAATCCCGGAAATTGAAACGGCGTTGACTGCTTTACAGGAAAAATTGCGATCGCTGGAGGATACGGGATCCCACAACGAGTGGCAGCAAACTCAGGCGCTGGTGCGATCGCAGGAAACCCAGCTTCAGGTTGCCCAGCAAAATTTGGCGGCGGCGAATCAAGCATTGCAAGAGCTTCAAAATCAGCGGGATCGGCTGGGCGATCGCCAAACCCAAACCCAGGAGCGGCAGACTCAACTACAGCAAGAACAGGGGGCGCGCCAGGAGGAACGGGAGCAGCTTACCCAGCAAACGGCAGCGGCAAATCGCACCATCCAGGGATTGCAAAACCAAATTAAAGAGCTGGATAAGGTGCTGGGGGAGACTCAAAAACAGCGCGACGCCCTAGAGGAAACCTATCGCAATCAGAAACTGCGGGTGCAGGAGCTGGTGTTGGAGCGGCGGCAGCGACGGGAACAAATGGCCGAGCGGGAAGCGGGGCTGGCGGAAAAACGCACCCAAATTGCCGAGCAGTTTGCCAATCTCCCGGATCCGCTGCCGGAAATCCCCAACTTCGACCCGGAAAATCCCGGCGAGCCTACCCGCGTTGTAGCGCTGTTGGAAAACTTGCAGAAGTCATTGCGATCGCTCCAACGGCGAATCGAAGCATTGGAGCCAGTGAATATGCTGGCACTGCAAGAATTTGACCGGGTGCGCGATCGCCTGGATCAGCTCAGCGGCAAACTAGAAATGCTAGAGCAGGAACGCACGGAATTGCTATTGCGAGCGGAGAACTTTGCCACTCTGCGTTTTAAGGCATTTAAAGAAACCTTTGATGCGGTGGATAAAAACTTCCGCGTTATCTTCGCCGAGCTATCCCAAGGGGACGGACGATTACAGCTCGATAACGCCCAGGATCCCCTCACAGGCGGACTCAACCTGGTGGCCCACCCCAAAGGCAAACCGGTGCAGCGCCTCACCTCCATGTCCGGGGGCGAAAAATCCCTCACCTCCCTCAGCTTTATTTTTGCGTTGCAGCGCTATCGCCCCTCACCGTTCTACGCTTTCGACGAGGTGGATATGTTCCTCGACGGTGCCAATGTGGAGCGGCTGGCGAAAATGGTCACCCGTCAGGCTCAGCAGGCGCAGTTTATTGTAGTAAGTCTGCGGCGACCGACTATTGAAGCGAGCGATCGCACCATCGGCGTCACCCAAGCTCGCGGTGCCCATACCCAAGTTCTCGGCATTGCTCTGTAAGTTAATCAGGGCTAAACGCAATTAGGGTTGAACTAAGGTGCGATCGCCATCGCCAATCACCATAAATGCAGCCCAGTCGCGGGGATTGGGAGATTGGGCACGTACCTTAAGCTGGGCAGTGCGCAGGGCATTGGCGTAGGTTTCTCCCGCCAGCAATTCTTCGTAGAACGCTTCCATTAGAACTTGCGTCGATTTATCGGGCACCTGCCACAAACTGGCGACGACGGCAGGGACGCCAGCTTTCAAAAAGGCGCGGGCTAAGCCTAAGACCCCCTCGCCCGTGACTTCGCCGCTATTAGTGTTGCAGGCACTGAGGACGGCTAGCTGCGCATTAAGGGTGGTGTTGAAAATTTCGGTCAGGGTGAGTTTGCCGTCCTCAGTGCCGGACTTGGTATCGGCAAGAGCAAGCCAGCTATCTCCAGCGTCGCGATCGCTATTGGCAACAATGCCGTGGGTGGCGAAGTGAAGCAAGCTGGCGTTGGCTAGGCGTTTTTTGATTGTGGCTTCGGTGGCTTGGTTGCCAATTAGCGGACTGGTGTTGATGGCTTGGGCGATCGCCTGGGCTTCGATTTCTGCACCGGGCAGCGGCGCTAAAGCAGAGCCGCCATTTTCGCTGGGCATGGGGCTGGGGTTACCAACAATTAGCGGTTTACCCTCAGAGCTTTCGGGCTTTTGTTGAACCGTGTTGAGGATTTGCAGGGAGGGGGTTACGGCGATCGAATAGCGGTCCAGCAAGAAGCGATCATTGCCGTCAATTAGTGCCACAAAGGGGACGGTTCCCAGCTCGCGATGGGGAACGATAATCAGGCGATCGCCCTCTTTCTTCGGCAACTGCGATTCGATGGGTTTAATTAGCAGCTCGTAGGCTCGCTTTAGATCCTTGGGATCACCGACCCACGAAGAACCACCGTTGCTGCGGGTGCTGGACACCAAAAAGCGATAGCGTTCTTGACCGAAAAAGTTAGGGTTCAAAGGATTGGTCGCGGAGCTTCTAACCCGTGTATCAATGGTTTCAAGAGGGAGTCCCACCGAGTCGGGATCAACCCGTTGAAACGTGACGCGCCCCGACGGAGAAACCACCCAAATAAGCAGAGTTTTCCACGCCATGGAGTAGGTGATCAGCGTGGCATTCTGGTCTCGGGCAAGCTGTTTGATTTGCTCGATGGTGAAGGGCGATCGCCCCTGGTTGTTCGACGAATACGCTGCTTTCGGGTTCAAAAATTCTGCCAGCGATCGCCCCCGAGCCCGGTCAGCAATTTCCAGCGCCGCCCCAGCTTTATCCTGTGCCGCCAGCACCTGTTCCAGGTTGGAATAAGCGTAGCTTTGGGTTTCAAAGAAAGCGATGCGATCATCATCGTTTTCTCGCAAATCTCGCTCGATCGCCTCGTACACCTCCAAGCTTTCTCGCCAAGCCCCCTCAGACTGTGCCAGATCCCCCATGTTTTGATACACGATCGCGATATTGGCCAACGTCGTACTGGTGCGCGTGCGATTGCCCGTTTCCCGCAACAGCGCCAGAGACGCCTGGTAATACTCCAGCGCCTTGGGGTTGTTGTCCTGTCCGCCGTAAAGCGCACCAAGGTTATTCAACGCCGTTGCCTCTCCGGCGCGATCGCCCAACTCCCGCGCAATTTCCAGCCCCGCCTCGTAATGCTCAATCGCCAGGGCATTTTCCCCCTGGTGCATATAAGCAGCACCCATATTATTCAAAGTGCCGCCCTCCGCAGCGCGGTTCCCCACCTCCCGCAAAATCACCAGCGAGGCTTCGTAATATTCCAGCGCCTCAGCATATCGTTCCTGGCGACCGTAGGTGATGGCAATATTGTTCAGGATGGTGCCCTCTCCTCGGCGATCGCCCACCTCCCGCACAATCTCCAGCGCCTGGTTATAGCTCGCCAACGCCTTGTCGTGCTGCCCCTGTCGCCCATAGACAACGCCAAGGGAAATCAAAACCCGGCTTTCTCCCTGGCGATCGCCCAGCTCCCGATCAATATCCAAAGCTGCCTGGGCATGTTTCAACGCCTCTGCAAATCGCCCCAGGTCAGCATAGGCAAGGCTGAGATTACTGAGCATCACCGATTCCCAGTCGCGATCGCCCAGCGCCCGATACAGTTCCAACGCCTCGTGATACTTCGCTAGTGCCTCCTGCATTTGTGCACGGAGGTACAGTTGTCGCGCCGCCGCTGCAACCTGGGACGCCTTTAGATACCGCTTCTCTATCGACGTTACGTCGCGAAACTTGAGCTGGTAGCGCCCTTGCTCACCCACGTTGATACTATTTGCGCCAGCAAAATAAACACCGTCCTCCGGCAGCTCGATAATAATTAGCGAATTGGTGCGATCGCCGCCATCGTCATCGCCCCTCAGCAGCTCTCCGTCCGCCTGGAAAATCCCCAGCCGCGCATCAAAGTCATCGCTGTTCAGCTCAATGGCAACGATGTCGCCAGCTTTGCCCTCAAACCGATAGAAATCAAGGTAAGTGCCATCACCGGCAACCCGATCATCGGCGGTCAACTCCCCTTCAATCACCTGGGGTGGTACGGCGGCGGCAGGAGTTCCCATGGACAATCCCAGCGCCAGCCCCAATGCCAGCTTCGACGCGATCGCCCTACCCAAAGTCCCCATGCCTATTGTCGCCAGTTCAACTCAATTTGATGTATTTCAAATTTTATATGGCATGGGGAGCCTAAAAGACGTCGGTAAGGGGGTTCTTTAGTAGGAGACGCCGGTCAACTCTTCGGAGCGTTTCCACAGCTCTTCCGCTGCTTCGGTGTCCTGCGATCGCTCATTAGACGTCACTTTCACTGGGTTACCGCGCATTTCCATAAATCCCGACGGACCGAAGTAATCGCCAGATTGGGCATCGTTGTCAAACCCAGCGCGAAGGGTGGGCAACGCGCCAATATCAACTCCCTGGGCAAAAAATCGATTTAAAAAGTCCGATGAGCCAGAATGGCGCTGCAATTCTGTCGCGGTCCATCCTGGATGGGCAGCGGTAACCTTCGGGCTATTGTCCTTATCCTCCAACTTTCGCGCTAGCTCGTAAGTGAAATACAGATTTGCCAGTTTGCTATCTCCATAGGCGCGCCAGGTACTGTACTTGCGAGACTCCCAGCCCAGATCAGAGAAATCAATATTGCCCATGGCGTGGGCCATGCTTGAAACGTTGACGACCCGTGAATCATTCGTTGCTTGCAAAAGCGGGAGAAGTTGTCCCGTCAATGCAAAGTGACTGAAGTGATTGGTGCCCATTTGGATCTCAAAACCGTCAGCAGTTTTGGAATAGGGACAGGCCATAATGCCGGCGTTATTAATCAGCACATCAAGCTGGTCAAATTCGGACAAGATTCCTTGGGAAAAGGCAGAAACCGATTCCAGCTTCGATAAATCCAGCTCGCGCACGATGATGTCGGCATTAGGAAACTCCTGGCGAATTTCATCGGCAACTTTTTCCGCTTTTTGAATATTTCGCGCTGCGATGATGACTGACGCATTTTTGCCTGCAAGCACCCGAGCTGCCTCTTTGCCAATACCGCTAGTTGAACCGGTCACAATCACCCGCCGCCCAGTTTGATCTGGAATATTGTCAGCGGTCCACTTTGTCTTAGCCATGGCAAATCTGTCCCCTTTTACCTTCAGTTCTGCTTTCAAGATAAGTCAGTCGTCAATTAAGTTCAGCCACTAGATTCAGATCAAAACTTACGCCGTGCCGAACTGGGATTTGATATCGCCAATAAACGTTTTGTCGTCCATGGTTTGACGATTGGCAGCCCAGGATTTGGCGTCTTCACCAACCAGGTAACGCAGGGTGTCGGTGCCGTCGGTAACCGCAGTCCAAATCACTTCCGCCACCAAATCGGCAGAGGCAGCCTCGCCCAAAATCCCTTCAAAGGAGCCCATTACCTTTTGCACCACGTCTTGGTATTCCTCCAACGATTCGTCATTTTGGAAATCGAAAGAGCGCCCGGCAAAGTCAGTGGCGATCGCCCCCGGCTCCACAATTTTCACGTTGATGCCGATGGGAGCCAGCTCATAGGACAGGGATTCAGAAATTCCTTCCACTGCAAATTTGGTGCCGTGGTAGAGCTGCCCCAGGGGAAAAGTTACTTTGCCGCCGATGGACGAAATATTGACGATGGTGCCAGATTTTTGGCGACGGAGATGGGGCAGTACTGACTTGGTGACTTCCAGGAGACCAATCACGTTGGTGTCAAATTGGCGGCGGACGTTTTCCATCGGCACCGCTTCCAATGGTCCATAGGCACCGTAGCCAGCGTTGTTAATTAGAGCATCGATTTTGCCGAACCGCTCCAAACCTTGGGCAACGGCGGCATGGATGGATTCAGAATCGGTCACGTCTAGGCGGGTGACCAGGATGTTGTCGAGTTGGGTTAGTTCCGTTTCCTTTTGGGGCGATCGCATGGTGGCGATTACATTCCAACCTTTTTCCTGGAACCACTTGGCGGTGGCTCTGCCGATGCCGGTGGATGCGCCAGTGATTAAAACAGTTTGGCTCATGACTTTCTCCCGAATAAATCCTTTGGGTTTGTTGTCTATGGCTCTACTGTAAAAACTAAGTCTGGATGATTGAATACACAAAACCCTCTATTGCTTGCACAAAACTCTAAATTTGATAGAAAATTGAATTTAGTGCGTTTGGATTTAGTACAGTCAGATTAGACTTCTGAATGCCCTTATCCCCCAGCCCCCCTGCGACTTCGCTCAGGACATGCTTTTCCCTGGGGAGAAGGGGAGCAGTAACTGTAAACAAACAGACTTTTCCGAAGTCCCTCTCCCCGGGGAGAGGGATTTAGGGTGAGGGCACGCAGGATATTGAAAACCCAGATTGGATAACGTTGCGCTAAAGGATGGCGGGTGCGGGATGGAACAGGAATTACGGCTTGCTCGATTGACGACCCTTGTGGCGAACTGTTGCTCTGGCAATGGGCTGCATCAGACGCCTTTGGAGTATGTGCAGTTGCTTCGGGATTCGGAGGCGGGGCGGGGGCGGATTCCTTGGATGTATGAGCCGATGTTGGTGATTGCGGTGCAGGGGAAGAAGAATATTTACCTGGATGGGAATCGCTATGGATACAATCCGGGGCAGTTTATGGCGTTGTTTATGCCCATGGTGGTGGAGTGTGAATTAATTGAAGCCAGCGTGGAAAAGCCGCTGTTGGGAATTGGGATTAAGTTGGATCGCCATCGGTTGGCGAAGCTGCTCTTAAAAATGGAAAGTGTGGAGCAAAGTCCGGCGCAGGCACCCCACCGACCGGAGCAGATGGATACGTCGGGGATTTTTTCGGCTCCCCTTAATGACGCGCTGTTGGATGCGGTTCTGCGATTGATGGGAACGTTGCAGAATCCGGTGGAAGCGATCGTTTTGGGTGACGCGATTATTGATGAGATTTACTATCGCTTGCTAACCAATGAGCGGGGCGGGGCGTTGCGATTTTTGTTGCGGCAGCAGGGGCAGATTCAGCAAATTTCTAAGGCGGTGGATTATTTGCATGAGCGGCTGGATCAGGCGGTTTCGGTGGATGAGCTAGCCGCGATCGCCCATATGAGCACCTCGGGGTTTCATAAAAAATTCAAGGAGGTGATGCATTTATCTCCGCTCCAGTACACCAAGCTGGTGCGTCTAAACACGGCGAGAACCTATTTGATGGAAGGGAAAACAGTGAGTGAGTCGGGCTATATGGTGGGCTACAACAGTCCGGCTCAATTTAGTCGCGAATACAAACGGCAATTTGGCATGGCTCCGTCGGCAACGGTAGCGATCGCTGGGTAAGTTCCGAGCTGCCACTCAAGTTAAATCGTCCAAGAAATGGGATCAATACCGTTTTGTTGCAAATAGGCATTGGCTTTTGAAAAATGCCCATTGCCGAAAAATCCGCGATGGGCAGACAAAGGCGAAGGATGGGGCGACGTTAGGACCAGGTGGCGATCGCGATCAATAAACTTACCCTTCTTTTTGGCATAGCTGCCCCAGAGCATAAACACCACATGCTCCCGCTGATTATTTAAGGCATCGATAATGGCATCGGTAAACTCTTCCCAACCCTGCCCCTTATGGGATGCCGCCTTGTGCTTCTCCACCGTCAGCACGCTGTTTAGGAGCAAAACTCCCTGGTCTGCCCAGCTTTGCAGGCAGCCGTGTCTCGGTGGCTTAATGCCCAGATCCTGCTCAATTTCCTTAAAAATATTTACCAGCGACGGCGGCTGTTGAACCCCCTCCGGCACTGAAAAACTAAGCCCGTGAGCCTGCCCCGGTCCGTGGTAAGGATCCTGCCCCAAAATCACCACCTTCACCTGGTCAAAGGGCGTGCTGTTCATGGCATTAAAAATCAGCGATCCTCGAGGATAAATCGTCTTCCCCGCCGCTTTTTCGTTTTTCAAAAACGTTTTCAGCGCCATCATATTGGGAGTAGCAAAGACCGCTTCCAAAACCGCCTTCCAGGAGGGTTCAAGCTTGACGGTGTCGCTGGAAGGGGGCGTAATATTTGCTGTCATGACGTTCTAAATCTGATTTTTGGCAAATG
>JBCCTE010000026.1:0-12874 GCA_039198915.1 Cyanobacteria bacterium P01_D01_bin.73
AAGTATGCGCAGTAGTCGTAGTCGTCATCCCGGGGCGCACCATCTCCCACCAAAGCCATCAACTGGGCGAGAAGCATTTTGCTAAAGGCAAGATCCCAGAATTGATCGTGACCAGTAATCACCGTCAACCAAGCAACGATCTCATCGGCCTTTGGCTTATCGGGCAACAGTTCTTTGATCCACTGGTCCTGCCGTTCCGGGGCGAGGACAAAAGCTAACCGTCCCAACCAAGCCTCTTTCAAAACCGGGTATTCTGGGCTATTCAAGAAAGCCTCTGCCCAATCGGCACGCCGCTGCTTACAGGCTGCCGTCACCCACGACGATCCCACCTTCTCCCTCGAAGGACTGTCCGCGATCGCCGCGATCGCCTCCGATGGCTCACCCCATACGTCTAGGGGAGTCGCCGCCGCCATGGTTTGTAACCAGTATTTCTTTTGATATTGCTTAGAAATAAATTCCTCTCTCATCCCATCGAGCCCCCACTCCTTCTCAAACTTCTTGGGCAGGGTGATATCGATTTTTAATTTGCCGCCGTTTCTCGTCAGCTTGACAAACCGTTGGGCACGCTCCGCCATTCGCTGGCACAGGCGCGACTCTGGCAGATCGGCTAAAAGACGACCCACATCTTCACGAACATCCTTGGAGCGATCGCCCAACGCCGCCTCCAAAAATGGCTCGTCTGCCATCGTCAGATTGACTCCCAACCGAGCAATAAAGTCGCCCCGATCCTTGACCTTTTCCTTTGACCAAGTCTTCTCCAATGCCTCACGCGCTGCGTCGGGGTCGCGCTCACGCCAAAGCTTTAGCAACAGAATTCGCTCATCGCGGCGACCGTTTGCCCAAATCTCTTGCAATTGAGGCGAATCGGGAGAAAACTCACGAACACCCCCTACCTTGGCAAAGCTCCACCTCAGGTTTTGTGCAGCTAACCACTGCCCCCGCTTGCCCACTGCCATCATCAAAGACGGCTGTAGATCCGAGTCTTCCTTGCCCATTTTCAACAGCGGGGGCAACAGTCGTTCGGGGATACGCTGTCCGGCTTGGGCAATGAGTGATAGCAACTCCGGCAGTACCTCCTGCTCAAAATACGCGGAGTAGTTAAGGATGATGGCGTCGAGATGGCGGGCGATCGCCGGTTCAATCACAGGCAGATCATCTAGCGGGCAAGGCTCCACGGGAGACCAGTCCTTCTTCGAGGGACACTGACCAATTTGTTGATGGAGAGCGATCGCCCCGGCAGCTCCCAACAATGCCCCTTCCGGTTGACCCCAATCCAACTGATCCACCAAATCCTTAAGGGCACCCTCACCATTGGGGGGATCCGGCGTCTGCCGCTCCGTCCCCACCAACGCAGTCGCCACGAGCGTTTGCCACGATTCCATCCCTTAACCCTCCATCGCCATAAGCTGTGTCTCGGTCAAAATGCCCAAGGGCAAAAACGTTTCGCTATCCCACTCGCCAAATACCGTCATGGGATGCCCACCGGTAATTGCCAGCGCATCAAAGGACTGCTGAAATTGCGAAGATACGGGCAGCGCGTGCCCCCCAGCGTCCTGCACCCACCAGCGATCTTCCTGGAATACGAGATACACCGCCTCCAGCAGCAACGGATAGTGCTCCAGCCAAGGATTTTGCCCCAGCGCGTTTCCGTGGCTGGCGATCGCCCCTGAAATATCATCCCCAGCAAATTTCCCGGCGAGCTGTGGCATTGCCTCTTCCCGCGTTGCCACAAACGCCCGCTGCACGCCAGTTCCCGGATAGAAAACCAGCTCCCCCACAAAACAGCTCCCCGGTACCAGGCTCACATCTGGCGTCTGATTACCGTAGGCAAAGCTCAATAGTTGCGCCCACCGCTGGGAATGAAGCCCCCGCAGCCAAAACCGCTGTCCCTTAAGTTGATCTTCCTCAAAGGTGACCCGCCCCATAACCTGCCAGGTATCCTTCTCGCAGCTCACCAGCGGATCGTTTTCCTTCACCCGCAGCCGCAAATCATCCTGGCTTGGAGACCAGCCAAGTTGCGATCGCACTTCCGCCTGCATCGCTGGGGAAAGAGTGTCACCGCGACGATAGCCCTGTATTAATAAGTGCAAGAGTCCCAGCGATCGCAACATCCGTTCAGGCCAATCTTGACCGGCATGGGGAATGCTCGCCAGCGATCGCACCCGCCGCGCCAGCCCCGGAGCTTGCGCATCCACCAGCCGAGCCGCCGCCTGGTCCCAAAAGGAATAGGGACGATTCGGCAAAGTAGCCAATCCCTGGCGCACAATATCCTGCAGCCACTGCTCCAGATCCGTTAGTCCCGCCTCAATCTTCTTTGCCCGCTGCTGGGCGCGTTTTGCCTGCGCTTTGGGATCCGCCGCTTTGGTCGCCCTCGCCTGTTTACGCTGGGCCGTTTGCGATCGCTTTTCCAACCATTCCGTCACCCAGTCCGGCGGCGGGTCCTCGGCAAACGAATCAGCCTCCTCCGCGAACAATAGAAACAGAGCCAGGGAATGTTTACACGGAAACTTGCGGCTGGGGCAGCTACAGCGAAACGCCGGCTCACTGAGATCAATCCGAGTACAGTAAGGCTTCTTGCCACTGCCCTTACATTCACCCCAAATTGCTTGCCCAGAACGCCCCAGCATCGACCACTTACCCACCTTGGCAAGGGACTTTCCATTTCTGGTAGAACTCACGTCCGGCGACAGTGCCAGCACCTTATCTGATGTCCACTCAGATGTTTGCATCACAGCCATCCTCTAATCTGCCGAGAGTGTATTACGGGCAAACTCTTCCTTTGTGGGCTGTGTGCCTGATGATGTTTTGGTCGTTTCGCCCTATCTAAATCATGGCAGTGTGTTGATCCGCAGGGGGAGTTTTTTCCACGGATCCGATGGACTGGCTGATGGACTTGCCGGTGAACTTTTAGCTATCAGTTTTCGCAGTTATAAATGGTGTCGTTTAAGGCGGCAATGCGTAACACTTCTTAATCTATAATAAGGAGTCAAACGCAGAGATACAGGGCTTAGAGTTTTCCCAATACCTGTTGCCTGCATTCAATATCTAGCGGTTACGCCGCTAAGGTTTGAAGGTCAGATTCCTTAGAGATCTAGAGTTTTAGGGTCAGAGAAGTATGCGCGTTGCGATCGCCGGAGCCGGTCTAGCAGGGTTGTCCTGCGCCAAATATCTCGTTGATGCGGGCCATACCCCCATTGTGGTGGAGCGCCGGAATGTGTTGGGGGGTAAAGTTGCCGCCTGGAAAGATGAGGACGGGGACTGGTACGAAACCGGGCTGCATATTTTCTTTGGAGCCTATCCCAATATGCTCCAGCTATTTAAGGAGCTGGATATTGAGGAGCGGCTGCAGTGGAAATCCCACTCGATGATTATGAATCAGCCGGATAATCCCGGCGTGTATTCCCGCTTCGATTTTCCGGATATCCCTGCGCCCTGGAATGGCGTCGCGGCAATTCTCAAGAACAACGATATGTTGACTTGGGAAGAGAAAATTAAGTTTGCCATCGGTCTGATTCCCGTGATGTTGAAGGGGCAAGACTACGTTGAGGAGATGGATCAATACTCCTGGACCCAGTGGCTGAATAAGCACAGCATCCCTGAGCGGGTTAACGACGAAATTTTTATTGCGATGGCGAAGTCGCTGAACTTTATCGATCCCGATGAGATTTCGTCAACGGTAATTTTGACGGCGATGAACCGCTTTTTGCAAGAGCGCTACGGGTCGAAGATGGCATTCCTTGATGGTGCACCGCCGGAGCGGTTGTGTCAGCCCATGGTGGACTACATTACTGAGCGCGGCGGTGAGGTGTTGTTAGAGCAACCGCTGTCGCAAATCATGACTGATGAAAACGGTGAGGTCACCGGGTTCGCCATTAAGGGCATCAACGGTCAATCCGACTACACCCTGGAAGCAGACTGCTATGTTTCGGCGATGCCGGTGGATCCATTCAAGTCCATGGTGCCGGAACCGTGGCGCGGCATGGATTATTTCAAGAAGCTGGACGGTTTGGTTGGGGTGCCGGTGATTAACCTGCATCTGTGGTTTGACCGGAAGCTGACGGATATCGATCATCTGCTGTTCTCGCGATCGCCCCTGCTCAGTGTTTATGCGGATATGAGCAACACCTGTCGGGAGTACGAAAACCCCGACAAGTCGATGTTGGAGTTGGTTCTAGCTCCGGCGAAGGATTGGATTAAGCGCTCCGATGAGGAAATTGTCGAAGCAACGATGCTGGAGCTGGAGAAGCTGTTCCCGGATCAAATTCCTAACCAAGCCAAACTGCTCAAATACAAAGTAGTGAAGACGCCGCGTTCTGTTTATAAAGCGCTGCCCGGCTGTCAGGAATTCCGTCCCGATCAAACCTCCCCCATTCGCAATTTCTACCTAACCGGTGACTACACCATGCAGCGCTACTTGGCGAGTATGGAAGGCGCGGTCCTTTCTGGTAAGCTGACAGCGCAAGCCATCGACCGCGATCGCAGCAAGCTTGAGGGACAACGCCAAGCTGCCCTGGCCGCGTAGGCTGCGCCTAAAGTTTTCCCACTCGGTTGCTGGCGACTCGCCTATACATTCTGCGTATCCATACTTCGCGTATCAATACCCTATGTATTTAGAGCTAGCCGGTAACCAACTCCTCTGTCTGGGTCGTCCGTGGAGTGATAGGGCTTCCCTGTACCGTTAATCCGTCCAATAGCCGAGCAATCCCATTGAACTTAGATTCCCTGCCTCCCAGCGACCCATCTTCCATGTTGCACCTGCCCGATCCTCCGAGCACTAGAAAGTTGATTTCTTTGGAAGATTCCTACGAAGCCTGTCGTAAGGTGACGGCAGAGTATTCAAAGACGTTCTATTGGGGAACGGCTTTGATGTCACCGGAAAAGCGACGGGCGATCTGGGCAATTTATGTGTGGTGTCGCCGCACCGATGAGCTGGTGGACGGCCCGTTGGCGGCGGCTACAACGCCGGAGACGCTGGATCAGTGGGAGCGGGATCTGGAGAAAATTTGGGATGGCACGCCGTTGGATGATGCGGATGTGGCGTTGGTGGATGCGGTGCAGCAGTTTGGGTTGGATATTCAGCCGTTTCGGGACATGATTGCTGGACAGCGGATGGATTTATACCGCAGCAGCTACGACACCTTTGATGATTTGTACCTGTACTGCTATCGCGTTGCGGGCACGGTGGGTCTAATGACAATGCCGGTGTTGGGGACGTTGCAGAATGGTGAGCCGGAGCCGGAGCCGCCCGCGTGGAAGGCTTCGTTGAGCGGTTATTTCAGTAATTTCAATTTCGATAGCCTTAACCTCGGCGATGTGGATGACGATGGGGATGATGATCCCACCCAGGAGGCGATCGCCCTAGGTATCGCCAACCAGCTAACCAATATCCTGCGCGACGTGGGAGAGGATCGGCAGCGGGGTCGGATTTATTTGCCTCTGGAAGATCTGAGGCGGTTTGACTACACCGAGCAGGATTTGATGGATGGGGTGATTGATGATCGCTGGCGGGCGTTGATGCAGTTTGAAATTAAGCGAGCGCGGGAAATTTTCGCGAAGGCTAGCAAGGGAATTCGACGGTTGAATCGTGATGCACGGTGGCCGGTTTGGGCGGCGCTAATGCTCTACAGCCGCATCTTGAATTCCATTGAGCGCAACGACTACGACGTCTTTAACAACCGAGCGTTTGTGTCCACCTGGGGTAAGGTGCAGTGTCTGCCGGTGGCGCTAATTCGTGCCCAAATGCTGTAGTTGCCAAATTCATAGTTTTGGAATGCTGTAGTTATTAGCGGAATCGAGCGGGCTGTATGGCAACCGTTAGGACCGATGCGGAGCTAAGACGAGAACTGAATCGCTTGGACGGTAAGGGTTACAAGGCTTACCGAGATATCGAAGGCGTTTGGTACGAGTTTGAAAAGTTTGATCTACGCATTGACCGGGCTCAAGGGGATCCCTTTGCAGCGCCTAGTGCTTGCCGGGTATGGATTCCGCCGGAGATTGGTGGTTTTCCAAAGGATTGCTTGTCTTCGGCAATTCGCCAGGTCGCGTTTCGGGATTTTTTGAACCGTAAGTTTGCGGCTGCTTCATTTTCCGTCTCTCGAGGAGGGGGCGATCGCGGTTCAGGGAAAAGCGGTCAGATTGCCATTGAACGTCCCAGTCAGGCAATTCTGTCGCGATCGGCGGTGGTTTTACTTCCCGATGAGCAGCAATTAGGCGTTGAAGTGCGGTTTACGGTGGGGCTGCCGGCGTTTGGGCGACGTATTGCTGGGCGACAGGCGGAAAGTTTGCTGTGCGATCGCCTAGTACAGGTGGTGGAGCGATCGCTGTTGGCGTCGTCGTTGAATTTAAAGGCGTTAAAGCAGCATTTGAATACAGCGGAGGATAGTCATTGGTTGCGATCGCAATTAGCCGATAAAAACCTGGTGGCGTTTATCCCCAACGGAGCGTGTCTCCCCCGTCGCAGCGGCAGTGATGATCGCCCGGCAGAAGGCGAGGTTGTGCAGTTTCAGTCGCCGCCCAGTTTAGAAGTTGCCTTTAACTGTCCCCATGCCGGTGAGATTGCGGGGATGGGCATTCCCCAGGGCATTACATTGCTGGTGGGGGGCGGCTATCACGGAAAATCCACCCTGCTTCAGGCGATGGAGCGGGGGATTTACGACCATATTCCTGGCGACGGGCGCGAGCGCGTGGTAACCGACCCCAATGCCGTAAAAGTGCGGGCGGAGGATGGGCGCTCCATTGTGGGTACCGATATTTCAGCGTTTATTAATGGTCTGCCCCAGGGCACGTCCACAAAATCCTTCGTAACTCCCAACGCTAGCGGCAGCACTTCCCAGGCGGCAGCAATTATGGAGGCGGTGGAGGCGGGCACAACTTTACTGCTGGCGGATGAGGATTCCTGCGCAACCAATTTAATGGGGCGCGATCGCCGGATGCAGACCCTGGTGGCAAAAGACAACGAACCCATTACGCCGCTACTCGATAAAATTCGGCTGCTGTACCAGGAGCGCCAGGTATCGTGGGTGTTGGCCATGGGGGCAAATGGCGATTATTTTGACGTGGCGGATACGATTATTGCCATGGAATCCTACCGCCCGGTGGACGTGACCGAACGGGCAAAAACCATTGCAAAAGAACAGCCGTCGGGGCGGGCAGCGGAAGGAGGCGATTCCATCGGGCAGCTAACGGGGCGCTTTTTTGATGCTGTTAGCATTGACCCCAGTCGTGGCAAGCGGGATGTGAAGTGGACCGTGCGGGATACGCGGATGTTGTCCTTTGGCACCGAAGATATTGATTTAACGGCGATCGCCCAGTTAGTGGAGCCGGCGCAGTTACGGGCGATCGCCTTGGGATTATTGGCGGCCAAAGCGGAGCTGAAATCCCAGCAGTGCGATATGCCCACCATCTTGGATGCGGTATTGGAGCATGTTGCTGATAAAGATTTGGATGGATTAATGGGCGATCGCCCTCGAGGAGATTTGGCGCAGTTTCGGCGATTTGAATTGGCGGCGGCGCTAAATCGATTGCGATCGCTCCGATTGCGAAAATAGCCAGGGCAGGCAGATGACAAGATCGGCTGAAACTAAACCTGGGATCTAAACACTCGGCGAATGGCGCGGACTCGGCGGCGTTGATCGCTGGCAATACAGTCCCAGTTGGCTAGGTGGCGGCGATCGCGAGACCGGCGGCAAATGCGAAACAGCCCACTGGCGCTAAGCTTGCCCTTATTACGCCCTTTCAATACCCGGAAACTTTCCACCCGCGCCCAGACGATCGCCCGCTCCCCCGTTAAGCCTCGGTCTCGCGCCTGACGATATCGCTTGGGACATTGCCGCCCCGCCACCCGCGATTGATTATACAGATCCAAGCAGTTGATGGTGACCTCGGGATGGTTGGCGGCGGTGTAGCCAAAGTCCAGCAGCTTAGCCGCCGTTTTCGGTCCCTGGGCACGCAGCAGATCTAAACATCGCCGATCCGCCTCGGGAAATGACACCTGCCCATCGCCGTTGAAATCCTGCCAGAGATACCGTTGCAGGGAACAAAAGCCAATATTTTTGACGCCGTTGCCCGGGTCGTTGTGCCCGTAATAAATCGACCGAATTTTACCGGCAGCACTTAAATTCCCCTCCGCATGACCGATCGCCACCGCCCCCAGCGATCGCCGATCCGCAAACCATTGGTGCACCGCGCTGTCCCCGCCGATTGGCTTTGGATTTTTCGCAGGCTTTGCGCCCGTCGGTGCAACTTCTTGGGAATCGGCGATCGCCCCTGGAATGGTTAGCGTTGAATCGAAGGAAATCGCTTGGTCACTGGGGGTGAAGGTGAGCGATCGAGACACCGCCGTACTGGATTGAACCTTCGGTTCAGGGGCACTGGCAAATAGCGGCTGAGCTGGGACCTCTGACGCGATCACCGGTTGAAATTCTAGAGGTTTTGACTGCTGAATTTTCGGGCTTGCGGCTGGTGAAACTAGGCGGTAAACCTGTCCTTTCGCCTTATATTTCATCTCAAAATTCAAATCGGATCGCCATCCCCAGCGCCCGCCTCGCGTCGATAACGCCTCTACACCGCGTCCCGATCGCTTCGACACCACAATGCCAATGTGTTGCGATCGCCCCGGTCCCGCCGCCACCACAATATCCCCCGGTTGCGCTGCCGACTGGGGAATCTCCTTCGCTAACCCCTGTTTCAACAGCGCTGCCCGCACCGAAACAACTAAATTCGGATTACTACCCATCTTCTGTCCCAACACCGGCTGCAACCCGAACCGATTCACCGCCCACGCGCACGCCAACGAACCGCGCCCCGGCCCCATGGTCACATCCGCTCCTTCTGCTGCGATCGCCGCCGCCACCACCCGATCTCCCAACGTCTTTCCAGCCACAGGCTTAGGCATCGCCGGTGCTTCTTTGCTCAAGTGAGGATCTTCATTGCCTTTCTGATTGACTTCAAAGTTAAATAAATCACCAGGATCTGAAAACGGTAACGGCGCGTCGTTGGGCTGAACGTCTGGAAATGGACTGGCGATCGCCGATGGCGCTGATGCCATTTCAAATATCGGTTTTGATCTTGGCGCTGACGATGATTCTAGATTTGGACTTGTAGCGATCGCCGGCCCCGCCGCCAGCACAATTACCAAACTCAACCCGCGCACAATCGCCCGTCTCCAATCCTTCGGAGCGATTCCCCGTACCATCCATCCCGTCAAACACTTCGCCACATCAAACATATCCGCCTCCCGATCTGCTCGATATTCCTTGTTTCAGATCCCGAAAACTAAGCTGCTTCACCCAAAATCTGCTCAACAATTTCCTGCGCGGGGGGCACAAACATCCACTGCTTGCCATCTCGCCGCAAAATCGCCAAATGCACCAAACCGTTGCCCCGGCCGATTTCCTTCCCCTTTTTCACTTCCCCCACCTGGCGATCGCGCAGTCCACAAAGCTGCACCGCATAGGCCGGCAACTGCACGCTGGTAAACACCGCGCAACTATCCGGCATGCGCGACAATTGCCCCTCCGCCACCAGCGCCGCCTCGCCGGAAACCACTCCATCCATCGGCGCGTGCACCGGTCCATCCATCGCCAGCGCCACACTGCCCAACCCGCCAATCACCTCCCGCTCTGCCACCGTCGATCCCGTCAGCCAACTCCAGCTCTGCCGCAAATCAAAATCCTGGCGATCGCCCACCGCCGCTCCCGTTTCTCCCTCTGCCTCAACGCCATAGCCAATCACCTTGTCTCCCTCTAGCGCCACCACCATCTGGCGATCGCCCGGTAACTGATATAGCGATCGATCCACAATTGCCCCCGCCCGCACCGACGTTTTCGGCAGCGAACAATAGGGCGCTCCCAAACTACTGGTCAACGCCTTGCGGTCCTTACCCAACAGCGCCGCCACCCCATTCACCTTGTCTGCCGCTACCTCACCCTGCGCGTTAGTCACCTCCACACACTGCTCACGCAACCTCGCATCAGCCAGCGTCTCCGACTGCTGCCACCGTCCCGCCGACACAATCAACGCCGCACTGCCGACCGCGACCGAACTTAACCACGCCAACCGCCAAAGCAACCCTTTACTAAATTGCTGCCACCGCACCGCCACAAACCGGCGAATATTGCTCGCCACCTGAGATTGCGCTGGCGCTGGCGGCACAAACGGATTAACCATCTCAAGTTCTTCATAATGTGCCGGGGGATTGACTTGAACTCTTTGCCTACGGCGACGAACGGCGGGTCTCGCAAGGACTCCTGGCGGCGTCCCATCAATGTCTAGTTCTTCACGTCTTTGCTGTGGACTTTGCCTTTGAGGAGCGTCCAAACCTTTAGGCAGTTCCGCCGATCGCCGCCCTTTCTGTTCTGCTAATTCCACCAGCGCCGTCGTCTCATACGCCACCAAATCAACCGCATCTTCCGTTGCCCACCCATCAAACTCCATTTCCGCCAAGGTATCCGCAGACTTATGAGTCATCTCATTTCGCCCTTTGATTATTGTTCATTAATCAAAATCGTAACACGACCGCCTAGGTAAGGGGGCGAATTGGGAAAAATCTTCAATTCAAAAAAAGTTATACGTAATTCTGCGGATCGCAGACGGAAGTTGTACGCGATCGCAAATTTAGGTTTGAGATATTAAATACATCGACGGAGCGAGCGCGGTTGGTTTGAAAGTTTCTTCGGAAACGAATCGAGCCAGCCGTCTTTATTTTTTGGGGACTTTTTCGAAAATCTTTCAGGCGAGATTGTTTGGATATGGCTCCGGCGTTTTCTCCGCAAATCTGGAAATGCAGTTGGGCAGTCTTATCTTTTAGAATGTGAGTACTGCAATCCGGTCCAATCCCATGACCAGCATTAACATCAGTTCCACCAATCACGACCACGATTTAAATCATGAGGATTTGAATTGTAAGAATCTAGATGGCGCGAATTTGGAATGTGAGGAGCTGGACCAACTTATCCAGCAGGTTCGGGAAGATCACCAACAATTGCTGGACTTGCTGAAAAATTTGGAAGCGCTGCGACAAGCGAAGAAACATCCACCAGCGTTGATATTTGCGTTTCGGTACCTGCGAGACCAGTACCAAAGTGTTCGCAAAGTTATTTCTACCCTTTACGGTGAGAAACCTGATACGTCGAAAAAAGTCTCCAATTCCTCCCGTGTACCTTCAATTGTTGGGATGATTTCTGGACCGCCAGATATGTCTGTTCGCTATAAAGAAGTTGTTCACGAGCAGATAGAAAAGAAATTTCAAGAAAGGAAACGACGTCGTTCGTGTTCGTAAATGACCAAAGTAAGAGCCGTTAGCGACACCAGCTTTGTTATTGCGTTTTTAGATAATAGCGAGTCCCTTCACGACGCTGTTGTTCAGCAATATGATCTTTGGGAAGAGTTGCTTTTACCGGAGCCAGCATTAGCCGAGGTGGCTTACTACTTACACAAGTGGGCTGGCAATGTGGCGGTGGCAAGATTTTTAAATAGTTTGCCCAACACAATTTTCAACCTTGTGACGCTGGAGCCCGTGGTGATCAGCCGAGTTGCTGAGCTGTTGGAAATTTATGCCGATACTCGCATTGATTTTGTGGATGCTTGCGTCATGGCGATCGCCGAGCACTATCAAATCGAAACGGTGCTAACCCTGGACCGTCGGGACTTCACCATTGTGCGCCCGGTGCACTGCGAAAGTTTTACGTTGTTGCCATAGGCAGAGTTTGCCTCGAAGGCGCGTATCGGGCGGTTTTGGGGCGATCCCTATGGCAAAATGACGATATTCTTAAGAATCCTCAGCATTAAACCCTAGCGATAGAAACATGGTTGCTTCCTTAGACAGTTTGCCCACCAAGTATGATCCGAAATTTGCCGAGGCAAAGTGGCAAGAAGTATGGGAAGCAACCGAGGCGTTTAAGGCAGATCCTGAAGCGGAGGGCGACCCATTTTGTTTGGTGATTCCGCCGCCCAACGTGACCGGGCGATTGCATATGGGGCACGCCTTTGAGGAGGCGCTGATTGATACCCTGGTGCGCTATCAGAGGATGGTGGGCAAAAACACCCTGTGGCTGCCGGGCACGGACCACGCCAGCATTGCCGTTCACGCCATTTTGGATAAGCAACTTGAGGCGGAAGGCAAGAAGCGCGAGGAGATTGGTCGCGAGTCATTCTTAGAGCGAGCCTGGGAGTGGAAAGCTGAGTCCGGTGGAGCGATCGCTTCCCAGTTACGCAGCTTAGGTGTATCTGCCGACTGGAGCCGTGAGCGCTTCACCATGGACGAAGGCTTATCCAAGGCAGTGCTGACGGCGTTTACCAAGCTCTATGACGACGGGCTGATTTATCGCGGCAAATATATGGTGAACTGGTGCCCCAAATCCCAGTCCGCCGTTGCTGATTTGGAGGTAGAGAACAAGGAAGTTGATGGCAAACTGTGGCATTTCCGCTACCCATTGACCGATGGCTCTGGCTTTGTGGAGGTGGCAACGACCCGCCCAGAAACGATGTTGGGCGACACGGCAGTGGCGGTAAATCCTGAAGATGAACGCTACACCGATATGGTGGGCAAGACCCTGACCCTACCGATTATGGGTCGAGAGATTCCAGTTATTGCTGATGAGTATGTGGACGCTAGCTTCGGTACTGGCTGTGTCAAAGTAACGCCGGCACATGATCCCAACGACTTTGCAATGGGACAGCGCCACGATTTGCCGCAAATTAATTTGCTCAACAAAGACGGCTCCCTTAATGAAAATGGCGGCGAATTTGCCGGGCTGGATCGATTTGTGGCGCGGAAACGGGTGGTAGCTAAGCTGGAAGAGTTGGGCTGCCTGGTGAAAATTGAAGACTATCGCCACTCGGTGCCCTACAGCGATCGCGGCAAAGTGCCCATCGA
>JBCCTE010000027.1:0-12859 GCA_039198915.1 Cyanobacteria bacterium P01_D01_bin.73
CCGGAACCAGCCGCAAGGGCGTTGTAATTTGGGAATTGGAAACCGGCAGGATACAGACATCCCTATCTGGGCACGACGACATGGTGGAGTACGTTGCCCACAGTCCCGACGGCAAGACCTTGGTTAGCAGTGGCTGGGATAAAACTATTAAAATTTGGGACCTAGACGCACCGGCATTGCGCCAAACCCTGACGGGGCATGAAGAATTCGTTTACAGCGTCGCCATTAGCTCTGATGGCAGCATCTTGGCTAGCGGGAGCAAAGATGAAACCGTCAAAATTTGGGATTTGGGCACAGGCGAGCTAAAACAAACCCTGACAGAGGGGCACCGGGATGCGATTACAGTGGTGGCGATCAGTCCCGATGGTAAGACTTTAGTGAGTGGCGGAAACGATCGCCGGGTTAACGTTTGGGACCTGGCGACGGGGGAACTTCGCCAAACTTTGCGGGAGCACAAATGGGGAATTAACGACCTGGAGTTTACCCCCGATGGCAGTACGTTTATCAGTGCCGATGGCAAGGGAGCCGTTCATATTTGGTCGGTAGCCCCTTAAGCGATTTTCCCCTTGGATGTGATCGCGTTGCGATGGGCGTGCAGTAGTGTACGGTTTTGAGAGGCTTTTGAGGGTTTTCTGATCGTATTCCATGATTTTTCCCGACTTCGACCAATTTTCAGCGCTGGCTAGTAAAGGCAACTTCATCCCGGTTTATCAGGAGTGGGTGGCGGATCTAGATACCCCAGTGTCGGCTTGGTATAAGGTTTGCGCCGATCGCCCCTACAGTTTTTTGCTGGAGTCGGTGGAAGGCGGCGAAACGGTGGGACGCTACAGCTTTCTCGGCTGCGATCCCCTGTGGACCCTGGAAGCTCGGGGAGATCGCTCGGTACAAACCCATCGAGACGGCACCGAGGAAACCTTTACGGGCAACCCACTGGAAATTTTGCGTGATCGCCTAAAAGCCTACGACCCGGTGAAACTGCCGGAGCTGCCGCCGGGATTGGGTGGGCTATTTGGCTTTTGGGGCTATGAACTAATCCAGTGGATTGAGCCACGGGTGCCGGTGCACGCTGCCGGGGAAACGGGAATGCCCGACGGACTGTGGATGCAGGTGGATCGGCTGCTGGTATTCGACCAAGTGAAGCGAAAAATCTGGGTCATTGCCTTTGCGGATATTCGCGATCGCCAGGATGACCTACAGGGTGCTTACGATGACGCTTGCAACGTGGTCCATGGACTTGTGGCGCAACTGCAAGCCTCCCTGGACGCCAAAGGTACGGCGCTGAAGTGGAATGCACCGACGACGGAGCGATCGCCCCTGGCATTCAACAGCAATACCACCAAGGAAAAATTCTGCGCCAACGTGCTGAAAGCCCAGGATTACATCCGCGCCGGAGATATTTTCCAGGTGGTGATTTCCCAGAGACTATCCACGCCCTTTGATGGGCAGCCCTTTAACCTTTACCGCTCCCTGCGCCTGCTAAACCCGTCGCCCTATATGGCGTATTTCAACTTTGGCGACTGGCAGCTAATTGGCTCCAGCCCAGAGGTAATGGTCAAGGCAGACCGAGGCGAACAAGGACAATTAGTGGCAACGCTGCGCCCCATCGCCGGCACTCGCCCCCGTGGAAAAACACCCGAGGGCGATCGCGCCTACGCCGAAGACCTGCTGGCGGATCCAAAGGAGGTTGCAGAACACGTAATGCTGGTGGATTTGGGACGCAACGACCTGGGGCGGGTATGCGAAAAAGGTTCAGTAACCGTCGATGAGCTAATGATTATCGAGCGCTATTCCCATGTAATGCACATTGTCAGCAACGTGATTGGCGACCTGGATAGCGATAAAACCGCCTGGGATTTGCTCGCCGCAACCTTCCCCGCTGGAACCGTTAGCGGTGCGCCGAAAATTCGTGCCATGGAAATTATCCACGAGCTGGAGGGCGATCGCCGGGGCGCTTACTCGGGAGCCTATGGCTACTACGACTTCGAAGGGCAGCTCAACACCGCCATCACCATTCGCAGTGCATTTGTGGAAAAAGACGCCGACGGTAAGCAAACGGTGTCGGTGCAGGCGGGGGCAGGTCTGGTTGCCGACTCAGTGCCAGAGAGCGAATACGAGGAGACCTTAAATAAGGCACGCGGGCTTTTGGAAGCCATTCGCAGCGTCCAAGGCAGTTAAATATGACCAGCTCTCCTAAATCCACCGCCCCTCCCGTCCGCCTACGAGACGAGCTTTCCACCATCGTAATTCTGCTATCGGCGGGAGCGTTGTCCTCCATGACCGGCGGCACCGTGGACCCGGTATTTCCCGATATCACGCGATCGCTAGTGATGGACGATCGCTGGACCGGAACCGTCGCCAGCCTGCATATTCTCACCACCGCGATCGCCGGTCCCATCATGGGCTTGCTGGCAGATCGCCTAGGCAAAAAACTAATCCTAGTCTCCGCGCTAATTGCCTACGCCGTCTTCGGAGCCATGGGTGGGCTAGCGCAAAATACTGAGTTCTATATTCTGAGCCGACTACTAGTTGGTGTTGCCAGCGGAGGAATCGCTGCGGCCAGTATCGGCTGGTTGGCCACTAAATACGACGGCGAGGTGCGATCGCGAATCTTAGGCTACGCAGCCAGCGCCCTCGCATCCGCCAGTATCGTTTTCCCACTCGTCGGCGGCTGGGTTGGCTCCTTCGGCTGGCGCTGGGCTTTTGCCATCTATATCCTCGGCATCCCCGTCGCTCTTATTGTCACCCTCGGATTGCGCACCAGCAGCGACGGTCCCAACGAAGCCCTCGAACAACTGCCCCTTCTACGTAAAACCCTGAAACAACCGAGCCTTTGGCTAACCTTCGGTGGATTGGCGCTATCATCCGCCTGTTTCGCCATGGTGATTGTCTACGCCCCGCTCTATTTCAGCGAAACCATCGGCGCTGATTCGGTCCTGAATGGCATGATTTTGGCGGCGCGGGCGATCGGTGCAGCAATCCTTGCAGCGGTGGGCGCTAGCAAATTGGCGCGGAAACTGGGAGTACGACGGGCGATCGCGATCGGGTTCCTAATAATGGCCGTCACCCTCGCCACCATTCCCACTTTCCGCGACCCGCGCTTAATTCTGCTGGATGCCCTCCTATTCGGTCTCGGCTTCGGCGCAGTAATGCCCAACCTATACGACACCGCCGCTGAACAGTGCCCTCCCGAAACCCGCGCCACACTGCTGGCCCTGGGCAATGGTCTGTCGGCATTAGGTCAATTTTCCTCGCCATTTCTGCTGGGACCGGTTTGGAAAAATAATGGGGAAGCAGTGTTTTGGGTGACGGCGATCGCGGCAGGAATCACCGGATTAATCCTCGTCACCAAACCCGGCCGCCTGCCTAAATCTTCTTCATAATTGCTGCCGTAGTTACCCTTCAAATATTTCTGTATTGAAACAGAATTAGAAATAATGACCGGTTGCCCCAACATTCCTTATAATCTGTTGATACAAGTGAACGCATAGACGCGTTTTGTAGGGAGGGAAACTGCAATGGGAATTTTGCAAAAACTGTTTGGTCTTGGAAACGGCGAATCGTATTTTCTTGATGATGATGACGCCAAGACCTTTGGTGATATCGACTATATGCGCAAAGAAATCACCGTAGAGCGCACTTATCCGAAGGGAAAAGCTGAGGATGTTCCCGTCGACAAGTACGTTCCCCCGGCGCTAGATAAGCCTGCGGACAACAAGCCACGTGGACAGCAGTTCAACAACAACTATGCGCCTCAGGTGCAAAGCTACACCCCGCCTGCTCCCACCTCTTACACCCCGCCGGCCCAGAGTTTTGCCCCTCAACAAAGCTTCACGCCTCAGCAGAATTTCACGCCCCAAGCTCAAAGCTTCGGGTCTCAACAGCCCGCGCCCCAGGCACCTGCACCTCAAGCACCTGCACAGCCCGCGGCTCAAGCGCCCCAGCCTCCAGCACAAGAGACTCCCGCTCCCACCTTCACCCCGCCGCCAGCAAAGGAGTCCAAGCCCTCTGGCGACGACGGTATGGATATGTTCCGCAGTATGGCGAAGAATATCCGCCGATAGGTACTGGCAATGAATAAGCAGCTGATTACGACTAGCTTTCAGCGGCTTATTCGATAGGTTGGAATATTGGATAAATCTTGATCGGGAGCTTTGGTTTTGCCATGCTCCCGTTTTTATGGGCTAGAGCTATTGTTCGGAATTTATTGGACCTGCACAAAACCCTGCGGCCATCACCCCATGCCTCTGTTTGTGACTACATTCCAGCTTCCCTAAATCGCAACGGATCGACTCGGCGTAGGTAGTCCTGTAGTAACGGGGTGGGAATACTGGGTAGGGTGATCTGGTCGCTGGGGATGCCTCGCAGCCACTGAACTATCAGTGCGCCATTGCCAATGCCGCTGCTAAGTCCCCAGGATCCGGTGCCGGAGATGGCGTATCCATTGCTGGCAAAGGGACCGAGGGCGGCCATTCCATCGGCGTAGAGAGGACGCAATCCGGCCCACGGATTGATTTTGTCTTTCAGGTAGGTCCAGTCAGCTTGGGGAGCGATGTTGTCTTGCCCCAGCAGTTGGGCCATGGTGTCGGGCATAAAGGCGATCGCCTGTTGAATTTGCTGAGCGATCGCCCATTGCACTCCGGGATGGTTGAAATCTAGGGGCGGGCGACCATTAGCACCGGGATAAAACTTAAAGCCGCCAATCCGCAGCACCCAGCGATTAAGTACCGTATCAAAGGTGGGGCTGAAGACCAGCGGACCGAGATGATCTTGCTTCCACGCCCGCTGGGGAAAAGCTTTCGCTGACGGGGTAGCGGACTTTGGCGGCAGAACTAGCGTGATTGAGGTGCCCGCCACGGGAAATAGGGGAGCGGCGATCGCCCCGCTGCGGTGCAATAAATTATCAAAGCCGGTGGCGAAAATGTACTGGTCCTGTGGGGTTCCCAAGGTTCCGCCGGGCACTTTGTTTTTCAAGTGATCGCCAATAGGTGCCACCGTTAAGCCCGCAATTCTGCGGTCCAGTCCTGTACCGGGCGATCGCCACTGAATATCCTGCACTTGAGTCTCGGTATGCAGCGAAACCCGCTTTGTCGCCAATAACTGCCGAGTCAACGCCTCCACCAGTCGCCCTACATGAATCGCCCCTCCCGGCTGTAGCGTCAGCGCCCCGGCAAACTGATCATCATCGTCAAGCCGCGCTCCCAAGTAGGCTTCCATCGCAGGATCGAAGCCCAGGGCATCCCTATAGGTCACCAATCGACCGGGAGTTAGCCAGCCGCAGTCGGTGCCCGCCTGATTTAAACGCTCAACTTCGGCGATCGCCCGCTCTCGAGCTCTTTTTCCACCGTAAATGCGCAGCTTTTCGCTCAGGTAAAACCCGCTCTTCGCCGCTAAATCTGGACAATCCTTTGCCCACTGCTGCCATTGGGTTAACGTCGCCAGACCAAACCGCACCATCGCCAAATCCCGGTTGGCAATATCCGTCGCGATCGCCTGTAAACCCGCCGTGTAACCATCCATCTGCGCCCGATCCGCCGCCGTTGGCACAAACCCCGGATAGGCATACCCCCCCCGTTCCAGCGGCGTCACTAAAGCTCGTTCAACCTCTGCCGGCATCATTCCCGCCGCCACCAACCCCTCTGTCGCCGTTAAGCTGCGCCCATTGCCTCGGGTCAGCCCCAGCCCCAAATTTCCCGCTCGTTCCACAATCACCACCCGTGAATAGGGGAGGCGATCGCCCACCATATCCCGAAGCAGCGCCTGGGCAGTGAGCAAACCCGCTATACCGCCGCCAATGATATAAATCGTGGAAAGTTTTTCAATATCATTGCCAATTTCATCCGTCGCACTGGTTGCACTATCAGACGGCGAGAAAGAAGCCGGCGGTGAAGAAAATTCAGACGGTGCCACAAAATCAATAGCCTGGATTTGACGTTAACGGGGGACTACCAATTTAGCGCTTATACTCAGGCACCTATCAGCACCCATACTCAAAGCCCCTTGCAGATGCGGTCTCATAGCGGTCTCACATCAGAGGCGATCGAGCATATGCCCCGCAAGTGGCTGTAGGACTATTTCAACAATAAAAAACCGCAGAAGATGAACAAACATCTCTGCGGCTTAGCTTTACCTAAAGTTGTGAGTGTCGCTTAGCTCGGCTCCGACTTACTAGCCTTGAGCGAACACGAGAAGCAGCAACACAATAGTGCGTGCCCCTGGGAAACTTCGTTAACGCTTCCCAGGGAGAACGCCTACTTAAGCATCCTTTTGCATCTTGCGCTTGCCAGCATACAGACCAACAAGACCAGCTAGACCCAACATTGCAGAAGGCTCAGGAGTGCTTGCAGGGGGCTCCATCTCCATGCCGTCAATCTTCACGACGTACTCGCCACTGTGGGAGAAGTTGTCGCTTGCCTCAGTTACACCAGTGTTGGTAGCGCTGAAGCTGTACTTGTACTGAGTTTCGCCGTTGTATACGATTTTCACTAGCTCGCTAGCCTGCAAGTTCTGGACTAAGCCGCTGATTACCGCGGGAGACTGTCCCAACGCTTCAGCTAGGCCACCGGTGAAAACATTCTTGTAGAGGGGGTTTTCGAAGGCATTAAAGTGACCAATCAAGCCGACGCTGATTTCGCCGCTGGCGTCGCCATCCTGAGTGACGTAGGAAACGTTGGGGTCACTAAAGATTGCTAGCGGGTTGGAGGGGTCTAGCTTCAGTGCAGTCCAGATGCTGTTCGTTAGCCCACCGATCGCCCCGGCGAAAGGAGCCAAACCAGGGTTTTGGTTAACGATAGCCGCTAGAGCGTCACCGACCCACTGAGTTCCGAGGTCATCAGTCCAGTCAGCTTGGCTTAGGCTGCTGATGGTGATGTCCTTGCCGTTTAGCTGACCGGTGAAGCTAACGGGAGCGCCCCAGCCACCGGAAGCCTCGCTATTAGCGTCCAGCTCGATGTTGCCAGCGTCAGAGCCAAGAACTTGATCTAGGGTTCCGCTGCCGGTGCAGTTGCTGGTTTGAGCGCCATCCAGGCAGTAGAGAATATAGTCGGAAGAACCGCCGTCGATGGATGCGCCGGTAATGCTAGCGGCAGAGGCGGGAGCACTGATCGCCAAGCCCATACCAGCGGCGACGGAGGTGCTAATTAAAATCTTCTTTAGGAGCTGTGCCATGAGTTTGTTTCCTTGTTGGTGATGTTTCTGAGTGTTTTCGCTCAATCCAGTAATAAATCTGACCTGGAGCTGCACCCACAGACTTAGGTTTCGCTTACAAATCAATACTAGGAGGATTCGAAGAAAAGATCCGTAAAGAGTCAGTGAAGATCTCAACGCTTTTTAAAGGCTTGATGAAGCCTTCACAACGTCCCTACTCAGAGGCGGTAACTAGCTGAGGCTAAACTCCTCTCTCCATCAAGACTTCAGGGCTTTTTTGATGGCATATACTCCCTTCATTTGGAGTGGCAAAAGCCTGATTGAAAATGCACTCTGGAGCCATCCACGGGCGGTATTTTCGAATTGAGTTGTGCCTAGGACGCTTCGACGCAGGTTCCTTCAGATACACGGGGGGGAAGCAGCCTTTTCCAGGTCTCATTAGTGACCTGCCCGCTAGGGGGTAAATCGGCGCTGGTTTGGAAACGCTGCACCGAGCTGGTGAGTTGGTCGTTAAAAACACCATCGATCGCCCCGTCGTAATATCCCAGCAGCGTAAGCAGAGTTTGTAGGGATCGCACATCAGCGCCCCGATCGCCAGGCACCAGGGATGGGCGATCGCTAATTTCTGGCAGGGGGGCGATCGCGGAACAGGGTTCACTTCGCGCTGGCAAGGCGATGGCAATGCCCAAACTTATCCCTACCAATCCAGCCTTTAAAAGGCACAGCGAACGGGAATAGGAGCAGGGCGTTGAAAACATTGCTAATGGAGTGGTTTTATTCAGCGAGGAAGTCGCAGATGTATTGATTTACCAAGTCAGGGCGTTCCTGTTGCACCCAATGCCCACAGTTGGGAACGTAATGAATCTGAAAATCCTGGGCGTATTCTTCGGTGCCGTAGGTTAATTCTTTGCCGAGGAAGCTATCATTTTCCCCCCAAATCATTAACACTGGCATGGACAAAATCTGCCACTTAATATTGAGCCAGTCAGAATCGATTACGTTGCGATAATAATTAATGGCGGCGGTGGTGGCTCCCGGTTTAGCAAAGGCGAGTTTATAGGCATTGACATCGTCTTGAGTCAGAGCCTGCCGCGATCGCACCGTTGCGTTGAAAATAGCTTCAAAGGCTCGATAGTCCCCAAATTGAAGTAGAAATTCCGGCAGCCAGGGTAGTTGAAATAGCCCCACGTACCAGCTTTTTAAAAGTTGCTGAGGAGTGCGCATTCCCTGGAAAAACCGTACCGGGTGGGGAAAGTTTAGGGCAATTAAATTGCTAATTAAATCGGGGTACTGATTGGCAACGCACCAGGCGATCGCGCCCCCCCAATCGTGCCCCGCCAGCGTGCACTGGTCATAGCCCAGAGCCCTGATGACCGACACAATGTCTTGTATCAAAACCGACAGGCGATAGGCGCGATGTCCCTGGGGCTTATCCGTATCGTTGTAGCCCCGCAGATCCAGCGCCACTACCCTGTGTGTCTTTGCTAGCGTCGGTATTTGGTGTCGCCATGAATACCAAAACTCGGGGAAGCCGTGGAGAAGCAGCAACAGCGGACCTTCGCCGGCAGTGACGTAGTGGAATTTAATGCCGTTAGCCCGCAATGTCTCGTGGTGCCAGGCAGGATGCGATCGCTCAGAAATTGACGAAAACGTACGAGTCATTAACCAGTTTGCTAAAGGTCAGCTTGATTCACACTGATTTGCCGAGCCCTGTTGTTGCGTGGAACTACACCTGGAAAAACTGTCTAGACGACTGGATTTTACAGAGGGGCGCAGTGCCAACCAACTATAAATGTGCCGGAAAGTGAGACCGCTCTCAAATACCGAGAACGTAGAAATTTATTAGATGCTTAATGGTGGCAAACACCGTAATATGCGGGAAATACGCAAGATCATTCTAGCCGTTGCCGTAGCAACCTAGCCCCTAACCGATTTGCCTCTTAACTAAAGCCTGCCGTCAGCTAAATTCTATGGCATCCGTAATCTGCATTTAAGGGACTTTTCTTGCGCCATATCCCGCTAAAAAAAAGGCTTTTAGGCAGTTTTCAAGAAATGACTTTCCGATGGATTGGCCGCAATATTTTTGAACACATTGGGCAGCTTTTCAGTTAACGTTTCGATATTTTCGGGCGAGTCTTGCCGTAACCACAGCAAATATTCAACGTTGCCGGCGGGACCGGAAATGGGCGAGCCGGTGAGCCCCCAATAGTGCCAGCCTAGTTTTTGCGCCGCTTGGTAAACTTCGATGATCGCCCCCGCCCGGTCCTTCACGTCACGCACTACGCCCTTTTTGCCGATGCGATCGCGCCCCACCTCAAACTGCGGTTTTACTAGCAATACCAACTCTCGCGGCGGTTCCAGCAATCGCCATAGGGCTGGCATCACCTTTGCTAACCCAATAAACGACACATCTACTACGCCTAGGTTTGGACGCGGCTGGCTGGGGTCGATGTACAGCTCCTCCGGCTGCAAGTGGCGTAGATTGGTGCGCTCCAGCAACGTCACCCGCTCATCCTGCCGCAGGGTCCACGCCACCTGTCCGTAGCCCACGTCAATGCCGTAGACTTTCGCTGCGCCTGCTTTCAGTAAGCAATCCGTAAATCCGCCCGTGGAAATGCCGCCGTCTAGACAGATGCGATCGCCCGTTTCAATGGGAAAAGCCTCCAACGCCTTGGCTAGTTTCTCCCCTCCTCGAGATACGAAGCGCGGCTTAACGGCTAGTTTGATATCCGCGTTTACGGGAACCTGGGTGCCGGGTTTGTCGATGCGATCGCCATTAACGGTCACTTCCCCCGCCCGAATCACCCGCTGGGCTCGCTGGCGAGAGTCGCACAGTTCCAACTCCACCAGCAGGGCATCCAATCGCTGTTTTCTCGGTTTCGGCTCTTTCATTCCTTCAATCTTCAGGACTGCCTAGTTTTAGGCGTATTTCGACTGTCTAGGCGGTTTCGGCGATCGCCAGCTCTTCTTCCCGCGCCAGTTCTTCAAACCATTTGGCGATATGGTACGTCGCCCAGCAGTCGTCTTCGTTATACATTTCGATGGTTTCTAAGAGCTGGCGATCGCCGGTTTCCAGCCATTGGTCGTACCAGAATACCGCTTGGGAGCCGTCTGCCGTAGAGTCGCGCCAGCTAAAGCCCAGGTACGCAGCGATTTGTTTTAGGGCGTACCCCTCAACGGGCAAGAAAAATAGGCGAGTTACCAGGGCGTGGAGATCGACGCAGCGACTCCGCAGCCGTTCCACCCGTTTCGACGCAGTGCCGTGGCGCTTGCCCTGCTTGCGCAGGGTGTTGGGCTCGTACTCACAAAAATGGAAAATGGGCGCGTCGGGATATTGCTCCATAAATTCCACAAATTCATTCCATGCCGTCCCCTCGTCTTCGGGAGTCTCCGCCCAAAACGCGTAAAATTCTTCGCTAATCACTCGCCGCTGCAAATCCCGCTTTACCACCAGCACTCCGTGGAGATAATCCAGCGATCGCCCCGGTTCCGCCTCGATGTCATAGTACAGCTCCACGCCGGATTTTGGCAGTTGTCGCAGCTCTTCCCAAGTGTCATCGCGGCGGGGGATTGGTCGCTTTTCATAGCAAGAACGCGCCTGATTGATTAGGTTTTGGGCACCACCATTTGCCAGCTCAGGGTACTTCGAAAACTCTTTTGGGTCGGCTTTGGCGATCGCCCCCAGATCAGTAATCCCCAGAGCTGCCAGGACGCGATAACGCGTGGGGGTAACACTGGGGATTAGGGAAAGGTGTTGGTCCTGTTCAGCTTGGCTGTGACACTGACCAAGCCAGGGACAGAGACTGCATCGACTGCGAGAGATGAAATATTCTGGAAGCGTGTCGCTGGTTAGTACCGTTTCCGCTTCTCGACACAGGTCCAGCAGCTGCGATCGCCGCGTAAACAAATCCACGCGATGGGGCGATCGCCCGCGCAGCAAAATTTCAGCGTAGTTGACGGGGGCATCCTGCACCATCTCCAGCAGAACGGTGTGGAACGTTGCCACCAGCTGATACTCCAGCTTCGGTCGCTTGCCCATGCGAATATCCACCGGGCGGTAGGACCAATCGCCAAATTTCGATGCACCGGGCGATCGCACTAACAAATGGGGGCGTCCAATCCAGTCCACCCCATCCCCATCCGCAGGCTTAATCAAAACTCCCCTGCTAATCAGCGGCGATCCTGTCTCCATCAATCGCAGAGTTGCTTCCGCTCCGCTTTGCCAATCGCCCTTGGGAAACTCAACCCGGTCTGACGTATCCGTTTCCGACCAATTCTCTATAATTTGTCGTCGATGTTCGGTGCTATCTCGTTGCAATTTCCGAACAAAACCCGACGCTGATTCTCGACAGGAACTATCCCCAAACCGCTCAAGGAAAACGCGGCGGGAACAGCGTTTATACAGCACTAAATCGTCTGTCGTCAGAACCATGAATTAAGACTAACAGGTCACGCCCATAAGTTTAAGCAAGGTCTTCATCAAATACGTCGTAATTTTGTACTCAATTTTAATATTTTGAGCAGTTACTTTAGATCAGTGGACAACACCTTCCCTTTACAATAGGCTCACGGTCAAAGGATGTGGACATCTACACCCGTTTTGATGTGTCCATTCTGTTAAATGACCTTGACTAGAATCACGATAATTTTTGACCCCGTTTTTTAATCCCGTTTCCATCGAATGCTCGATACCACTGAACTAAAACGCAGCCTCGATTCTCTTCGTACACGCCTGGGCAATGCTCAGGAGTGCCTTTGACCTGGCGACGCTGAACGCCAAAATTAACGACCTTGAAAATGTTGCCTCCCAGCCGGAGTTTTGGGATGACCAGGAGTCGGCGCAGAAAACCCTTCAGCAGTTGAACGATACCAAGGCGGAGCTGGTGCGGCTGGATACTTGGAAGATGGCGATCGCCGATGCAGAAACGGCGCTGGAGCTTCTAGAAATGGATGAGGATCCTGCGTTTTTGGAGGAGGCGGACGAAAACCTGACCCGGCTGGCGAAGGATTTGGATGCGTGGGAGCTGGAGCGGTTACTGTCGGGTCCCTACGATATAAACGGCGCGGTGTTGTCCATCAATGCGGGAGCCGGGGGGACCGACGCTCAGGATTGGGCGGAAATGCTACTGCGGATGTATACCCGTTGGGGCGAACGCCAGGGATATAAGGTGAAGCTGGCGGAGATTTCCGAGGGGGAAGAGGCGGGCGTTAAGTCGGCAACGCTGGAGATTACCGGGCGCTATGCCTATGGCTATATGCGGTCTGAAAAAGGCACCCATCGGCTGGTGCGGATTTCGCCGTTTAATGCCAACGGGAAGCGGCAAACCAGCTTTGCAGGCGTGGAAGTGATGCCGGTTTTGGATACGGGGGTAGAGCTGGATATTCCTGATAAGGATCTGGAAATTTCCACGTCGCGAGCCGGCGGCAAGGGCGGACAGAACGTTAACAAAGTGGAAACGGCGGTGCGGATTGTGCACGTGCCGACGGGGGTCGCTGTTCGCTGTACCCAGGAGCGATCGCAGTTACAAAACAAAGAAAAAGCGATGGCAATTTTAAAAGCCAAGCTGTTAATTATTGCCCAAGAACAGCGAGCTAAGGAAGTCGCCGATATTCGCGGAGATATGGTGGAAGCGGCGTGGGGAAATCAGATCCGAAACTATGTCTTTCACCCTTACCAAATGGTGAAAGATTTGCGAACGGAAATGGAAACCACGGC
>JBCCTE010000028.1:0-12753 GCA_039198915.1 Cyanobacteria bacterium P01_D01_bin.73
ACACAGTTGAGTGGCAGATGAATCCGTCAAACTGGGTAGGTTTTTTGGCAGAGAATTCTGGAGCGCTGTAAAACAAGCCGCCAACTCGCGATCGCCCTCTAACCAAGGTTCAATGGACAGTCCCAAAATATATCGCTCCATCAGACGATGAAAACGTTGCCCCCACTCCATCGCATCTTGAAACTCTGGATTTGTCGGCAGAGAACGCTGCTCCAAAAACTGATGTTGAAATTGTCTGGGGCAAGCCGTCAAAACATTGAGCTGGCTTTGGCTTAGGGGCCAGAGGCTTGCCCCAGTATCGCCAGATTTGGGGGGATCAGGCTTGGGGGAGTTAGATTTTGGATCATCAGACTTAGGCTTTGCCATAGAGCTTTTCTAAACTCAACCCGTTAAATTGGCAAGCCAAGAAACAGCAAACCGATGGCAATGTAGGACAACTCACTGCCTACGCCATCGGTTCTGATGTCAAAGCTGAAACGCATCAGCAATGTATTAACCTGCGGGAATCTAGCCTTCGGGAGCCGTGCCGCCGCAGTAGTCGTTCACTTCCTTGACCAGGGTGTCCTCATCCTTCGCCGCTTGGTCGCCGACTTTGCTGGCAGCTTCCACATCCGTCTGCAACTTCTTCGCCTTTTCCACACCTTCGGGATTGGGCTTGATATCGTTCAGAGATGCGAGGGCACCACCAACCTGCTTGGCTGCACCGCCTAGGTCCTGATAAATCTTGACGAAGCGATCGCGGAAGCCAACCAGCGTTTCATCCTCTAGCTCAACTTCCTGGATTTGCGTCGCCAAACCGCCTAGATCTGTCGACAGCTTTTCCATGGTCGCCGCATCGGTGCCCTGGATATTCTGGCTAATTTCTTGACCTTGGTTGACCACCTCAATTAGCTTGTTGCACTGGGCAACCTTACTTTCACATCCGACCAGAGCGATCGCCACTGCAACAGCGACAGGTCCCGTGATCGACTTCATTCCCCAAGCCATTAATATGTCTCCATTTAAAAATAATGATGGTCCCAAGAGAAACTAGCAGCGATCAATGACAATCTAATCAATGGCAACCTGCGGAGGGCGGTTTGCCCGGGGCAGTTGAGTGCCGTTGTCTCGACCCCATTGTGGTCGCCTAGTCGCTTAACTGTGCAACTTTACCGTTCTGCCGTCTCAAGTTCTACCCATCGTAGCCTCTGCTGCAAGTGGCACAGTGTTTTTCTGAGGCGCGGGCAGAAATTTTCGCCCAGCTCGACAGATCGGTAATGAATAAGTAACCGACAAATGTCCGGTAAATGCCCATCGAATGCCCCCCTTCTCCTCTCCACGCCTAGCGTTTGCTCCCTCTCTAAATCTCGTTTCCTCGGGCCCTATTCCCACGTTTGCTGTTTTTAGCGATCGCTATGACTAACTTGCCAAGCTTTTCGGATCAATTGCGACAGTCTGAACCGCAACTTTTAGCGCTGCTGGATCGGTTCGATCAGGGGCGGATATTGGTGGTGGGAGATTTAACGTTGGATGAATTTTTAACCGGTCGCGCCGAGCGAATCTCTCGAGAAGCGCCGGTGCTAATTATTCGCCACGAGGGAACGCGGCAAGTGCCCGGCGGTGGCGCCAACGCAATTTACAATTTGGCGACCTTGGGGGGACAGGTCCAGGCGGTGGGCTTGGTGGGGGACGATTCCCAGGGGGTTGCCCTGCGGAAAATCTTCGAGGATCAGGGCATCAATACGGCGGGAATTTTGGTGGAGAGCGATCGCCCCACGGTGACCAAGACGCGAATTTCCGGTCACGCCCGCCAGTCCGTTACTCAGCAAATTGTCCGTGTCGATCGCAAATCGGACGAGCTGCCCCAGCCTGAGATTAGCGATCGCCTGGCACAGCATATTCGCGAGCAGCTGGCGCTGGGGGAAGATCAGGAATCGCCGGTAGACGTTGTGGTTTGTTCGGATTATGGGGACGGAACGTTTGCTCCGGCGGTGATTCAGTCAGCTTTGGCGGGGACGACGGTGGTGGTGGATGCCCAGGGGGATTTGCCGCGTTTTGCTGGCGCGACTTGGTTTACGCCGAATTTGCCCGAGGCGGAACAGGCAGTGGGCTACGGCATCAGAACTGAAACGGCGCTGCGCCAGGCGGGACAGGACTTGCTGGAGAAAACCCAGGCAAAATTTGTGCTGATTACCCGAGGCGACGAAGGTATGAGCCTATTTGAGCAGGGATTTAAAGCTGATGATGCTGAAGTGGATGGGGGCGGGGGCGATCGCGTTCATCACATTCCAGCGTTTAACCGCGCCGAAGTGTTTGACGTAACCGGAGCAGGGGACACGGTGGTTGCAGCGCTAACGTTGGCGTTAACCCAGGGAGCCAGCCCGTGGGAGGCGGCGGTACTGGGCAACTTGGCCGCCAGTTTGGTGGTGCGTCACGTGGGCACAGCGACAACAACGGTGGGGGAAATGAAGCAGGCGCTACGGCGACTATTGAAAGTGGGAAGTGTGGACGCTGCCGGTGATGCGGTAGAAGGCTAAAGATTACCTAACCAGTCTTTATTTCTCAACAAAATTCAGTCCATAAAATTCACCTTTCAAAGGTAGTTCAAAACTTAATTTCGATGATTATGTTAGCGTCGGACTAGGCGTTCAAAGCCATTTTCAAAACTCATTATCGGTGTTGAAATGCTGAAACAACTAGTCATTGGATTAAGTACGCTGTTGATTTCAATGGCTGGTCCATCATTAGGACCACGTGCGGTGGACGCTGGCGAAAACCCCGAGCCCGTAATGTCTTCAGCGCTGGGGGTTGAGCGGGACCTACCATGGTCAGAGCCTGTGCAAATCAACGATCCCTTCGAAGGTGAATTTGTCGGTGTTTTTGATCGCCATTTCTTTTCAAAGCGACTACTCAACACCACCGTTAGAGTAGAGATACAAAGCCTTTGGACGCGGAATTTTATTCGGGTGTTGTCTACCGTTCGCGACGTGGATTGCTTTGGCTATTCTGCTGGAAGAGTGATTTCGCCCAACTGTTCTGAATTTAGCAATCCTAGAAATATTACGCAGCTACTAATTAAAGTAAACGACGAAATTCTGACCCTTTATCGACAGGGCAGTACTTTTCCTATTAGTGAAAGTGTGGCGATCGCCCTAAAAAACGCGCCAGAAGAAGTAATCTCTATTCGATTAATTAGTGAAACTGGCGAGATTATTGATAGCGAAATTGGAAAGGGCACTGTTGCAGCCTGGAAGGTGGTTTATGGGGCTGGGGCGATCGCCGATTCGCCAGCCAGCCTTCAGGGTGGTTTTTAATATCACCGCTTAGCCAAAACAGGCTTTTTAGTGAGTACTGCCTGTTCAACAATATCTGCAGCTCGGGTGACTCCTCCGGCGCGGGCGATCACCCCCTGCAATCTTTCGGTAGCAGCCCTGTAGGACGGATTCGTCAGCACCAAATCAATAGCTTTCTTCAATTTCTTTGTGGTTAGTTTCTTTACTGGAATTAACTCTCCAGCACCAGTCCAAGCGATCCGAGTCGCCACCCCGGGCTGGTCGTTTGTAATAGGAATTGCCACCATTGGCACGCCCTGATTCAGAGATTCTAGGGTGGTATTCATTCCGGCGTGAGTAATCGTTAGAGTGGCTTTTTTAAGCAGTTCTAACTGGGGCGCATAACCTACGACGATGGGTGAGCCGGGAAGATTAGGCAACACATCGGGTGACGCTGAACCACCAAGGGAAATAACCAGCTGCGCATCTAAATCGGCACAGGCTTCGGCGATTTTATAAAAGGTATCCAGCAGTCGATTTTGAATGGTGCCCATGGATGCGTAGATCAACGGCTGACCCGTTAATTTATCGAAGGGGAAATCAGCGATGTTTCTGCCAATTGCGCTATGGAAGGGTCCCACAAAGTGAAGACACTTAGGTAGCTTCTCTCGGGGAAACTCTAGCTCGGCGGGCTGTTGGCTAATTTGCGCTAGGGATGAAAATGAATCGTTAAAGGTTGAGTGGAGCGGCAAATCCCATTTCTTTCGATACTCGTTAGTGATGGTTTGAATGGACCGGATAACTCTTTTGAAGGCTAAATAAGTAAGAGCATTTCGCCACTTCGCCCACCAAACTTTTCTGTACTTCCAAGTGGTAAATGAGGGAGGAATGCTTGCTTCTGCGTTCAAGATGACGGCGCTACAAATAGAAACAAATGGAATGTCTAGGAAGTCGGCGACGGTACCAGCTCCAGGGGAGGCTTGATCTACCAGCAGGGCTTCGACTCCTAAATCCTTTAAAGTCTGAGGAAGTTCCCTCAATAAAGCTTCCGCCCCTTCTCCAATTAGGTCTGACGTAAACTTAACCGCCTCCATTCCACTAAGTTTTCCAAGGGTTTCTAATAGCTCAGCTGACGATCCCAGGGGATATTTCGCTTCATTGAGCGCTTGAAATTCTAATCCTGCCGCCAAGGCTTTTTCCTGGGCATCAAGGAGGCTGATCATGGTGACAAGGTGCCCGCGCCGCTGCAGCTCTTTTCCTAGGGGAAGCATCGTATTTAAATGTCCCGAAGAAGCCGGACAAATCAAACCAAAATGAGTCATCTTTAAACGCCCCCTTGTTTAAGCTCTTTCTAAAAATGACGCAGCTCTTTTCAATTTTAGGGGACCGGTTTTAGGAAAATGAAAGGCTTCTCTTGCTAATCCTCAATCACTTGCACTCGAATTGATCCGGACCGTAGCTGAATTTCCAACACGCTCCCAGCCTGCACCGCGTCCCCATCACGAACGATCGCCCCATCTCCATCACGGACCACGGCAAATCCCCGCTGCAACACGTTGGCAGGATTCAATGCCTCCAGATGTTTTTGCAGGGCGTTGTGGCGTTGCTCGGCGATCGCCTGGCGAGTTTCTATGGCGCGGATGAGTCGCGCTCGCAACCACTGCCATCGTTCCCGCTCCTGCTTGATTTTTCGATCCGGGCGTAGCTGATTCAATCGCTGACGTTGGCGGTCTAGAGCCTGGCGCTCCTGTTCTACCCGTACTGCCCAGGTATACAGCAGCGATCGCCGTCGCTCTTGATGATCCTCAATCCAATCTTCCAGGGCAGGCACTACCAATTCCGCTGCTGCCGTTGGGGTGTGGGCTGCTGCATCGGCGACCCAATCGGATAGGGATTGATCTCGCTCGTGCCCAATGCCAGTGAGGATTGGAATGGGACAATTTGCCAGCGATCGCACCAGCCCCTCATCGTTAAAACAGCCCAGATCCTCCGACGATCCGCCCCCCCGCGCCACAATAATTACCTCCGCGCGACGATCCGCCACCACCCGCTCTAGGGCAGCGATGACACTGGCGGGAGCGCGATCGCCCTGCACCGTCGCCGGGGAAAATAGCACCTGCAATCCGGGAGCCCGCTGGTTCAACGTTCGCTGAATATCCCCCCAGGCGGCGGCGGTATCAGAGGTGATTACCGCAATAACGTTGGGATTTTCCGGCAGCGGGCGTTTGCGATCATCGTCAAATAATCCCTCTCGCTCCAGAGAATCGCGCAGTTGCTTAAGCCGTAGCGCCTGGAGCCCTGCCCCCTCCGGCGAAATTTGCCAGATTTGCATTCGATACTGGCTGTAGCCGGGATAGGTGCCCACCTTCCCCAGCGCCACCACGCGATCGCCCTGTTTCGGGATGTAGTTCAGCTTGGCAACCTGCGATCGCCACACGGTACAGGACAGAGTTTGCTTAGGGTTATCCGGGTCCGACAGAGTGATAAACAACCCAACGCGGTGGTCCTTGCAGGAGCTGACTTCCCCTTCGACCCAAATTTTTTGCAACTGAGGATTATCCTCAATCAGCATTGTCAAGTAGTCCGTCAGTCCGCCAACGGTGACGACCCCGTCCTCGAAAACGTCAGACAGCTCCTCTAGATCGGATTCTTCCAAGCGATCGCTCCAATCCCCATCCACATTCGCCAGTCGCCCGGATTCTGCCATGCTTTTTAGCTACTACTCAATTGGTAATATGATTAAAGTCCGTAATTCAAATTATAGCAAAATCGCCTGGCTATTGAGTCAGCACCAAATCCAGCAGGCGGCTAGGATTGGTGGGACGGGTTTGGAATCTGCTGGCAGATTTTCTCTATGGATACTAACGGTAATGGAGTCTCAAGCTCTAAAAATGTCTTGGGTGAGCCTTTGCAAGTTTGTGGCACGGACCCGATGACGGGATTTTTCCGCGATGGTTGCTGCGAGACGGGACCGATGGATACGGGGCGGCACGTGGTGTGTGCCCAGGTGACGGCGGAGTTTTTGGAGTACACCAAGGCTCAAGGTAATGACCTTAGTACGCCAATGCCGGCCTATGGATTTCCAGGGCTGAAGCCGGGCGATCGCTGGTGTTTGTGTGCATCGCGCTGGCGGGAAGCAATGGAAGCCGGGGTGGCTCCGCCGGTAGTTTTGGCATCGACCCACAAGGCAGCGTTGAAAAGCGTCAGTTTAGATAACTTGAAACAATACGCGGTGAAACCATGACAGAATCAATGGACCTGTTGCTGGGAGGTGTCGCGATCGCCATCGTGTTGGGGGGCTTGTTTATGCTCGCCAGCGGCATCCGTGAAATGAACAAAGATGACTAGATAGCGATTTGGAAAACTACGATTTAGACCGGGCGAAAGCCTCGTTAAATCGTAGGTAGACTAACTGCAATTAAGCCTTTAATCAAGACCGTAATTAAGCCTTTGATCTATTAATAAATCAACAATAAACGGAGCATTAAATCATGTCAGTAGCGTTCAGTCCGATGCCATTTTGGTCAACCATTGTGAATGGCGTCACCCTAATTACGATGGGGTTGTGGGCATATTTAAGCGGCGATAGTTCCCCCATGGCTTTGATTCCGGTCGGGTTCGGCGCAGGATTTTTGGCGCTGTCCCCTGGCGTGAAGTCTTACAACAAGGTGGTGGCACACATCGTAGCTCTGCTGGCTGTGGCAACGGTGGCGGCCTTGTACACGCCGCTATCAATGGTGCTGAGTCAAGGTGATGGACTAAAGATTGCTCGGGTGGCGTTGATGATAACAACGACTCTGGTGGCTTTGGTCTTTTACGTTAAGAGCTTTATTGATGCTCGAAAGGCTCGCGCTGCGGGTGAAGCCTAGAGTGTTGATGCGCTGAAGTTGATGCACTGAAGCCGTTTTTGAAAGCGTTAGTTTCGGAGGCAATGGGGTGGCGATCGCGGTAATTATTATCAATATTGTGCTGGCGATCGTCTGCCTCGTTGTCGCTTTTGGGTGTTGGCAATTGCGGCGAACATTGAAAGGTACGGTTCAGGCGTTGGATGTGGCAGAACGGGCAACCCACAATGTTTTGGGCAATGCGCCAGAGGGCGTGATGACTGGGCAGGAGGGGGTGGCGTGGCTGCGACAGTCCATGCAGGAACAGGGAGAGCAAGCTGGTCCGGCGATCGCCCGGCTCCAGCAAACCTTAGCGGTGTTGGTGTGGATTACAAATAGCTGGTCCCGTGCCCGTAAAAGTGCGTTGGGTGGCGGCTCCCTGGGTAAACTTCCGCCCGGTAAGAATGGGCGTTAGTAGTGTTTGCACGCTTAACTTTTTTGCTTATCAGTCCCCCAGTTCATTCTTATTAGTGTCATCCTATAAACTGAGCTGTTTTTGAGGAGGAAACCATGGCACGCAAGAAATCAGGTTTAGGAGCGTTTGCCGGTGGTTTGTTTGCAGGGGCAGCTTTCGGAGCCGCAGCAGGGTTATTATTCGCGCCGCGCAAGGGTAAGGAGACCCAGCGCATTATTAGAAAGTCCATGGATAAGCTGCCTGAATTGGCTGGAGAGGCGGCAAGCTCAGCCCAGGTGAAGGCGGGCAAAGTTTCGGCGGCGGCGGCGGAGCGTTTAGTGGAAACCCTCGAACGGCTTCGGGTGGCGGCGGCGGCGGGTCTTGTAGCAAGCCAGGTCATTGCCCAGGCATCGGAAGACGATTCAGAGCTGGAAGGGGCGGACTGGGACGACGGCAGCAATTGGCAAAGTAAGAATAGAACCCGCGTTGATAGGCGGTTGGCAAAAAAGACTGCTTCCCGAAAGATTTCGTCGCCGAAGGCTAACGGAGCTGGCAATAATGGGCACTCTGACTCAGTGGCGAATCTGATAGTTGAGTCCCGCAAACGCTAGAAGGCTCTCAGGTAGAGGCTTACCGTCCTGGGCTTATAGTCCCGGACTGGTAGTCTGTAGTCTATGAAATGTTACGGCTCCTAGGGTTAGGTGGGGAGAATCCTGGGAAATCTGAGACCATAAACTAGCCTGGAAAGGCGAGGCGTGGATTAGGCGCGCAAAGCGGGAGACGGATAAGGAGAATGGGCGACCCAGTTTTTTGGCTTGCAATTTCATTGCTGCTGGTGTGTGTCAGCTTAGCGGTGGCGATCGCCATGGCAATTCCGGCGTTGCAAGAATTGGGTCGGGCGGCGCGCAGTGCGGAGAAGCTGTTTGATACGCTAACGCGGGAGTTGCCGCCAACGTTGGAGGCAATTCGGCTGACGGGCTTGGAGATTAGCGACCTGACCGATGATATGACCAGCGGTGTTCAGCAGGCTGGGCAGGTTGTGCAGAAGGTGGATCGTAGCTTTGACGGGGCGCGGCATCAGGTACGGCGAGCGGGGTTAATCTCCCGGCGGACGGCGGCGGGGGTACGGGCCGCGTGGCGATCGCTCACTCGGTCCAATAAGAAGCGGCGATCGCCCGAACGGCTTCCGGCCCAGGGCGAGCAATACGAAAACCATCGCAACGGTGAGGGGCGGTATTTCGAAGCGCCAAGGTCGGCAAACCCAACCGGCCAATCTCCTTCCCCATCACAATCCTACGACTATCCCTACGACGACGAGGGCTATGACAATGGGGATTACGATGAGTCACTGGAGTCGCCTTATTCAGAGGAATCCTACTCGGAAGAATCCTATTCGGAGGCGGACGGTGCAGATTTTCGGGAGTCGGGCGATCGCCCCAACGATGAACCACCCAATCCTGTTCCCCCTTCGAATGCACTGCCTGCCGACACTTCTTCTCCATCGGATATTCCCTAATGACCTCCCTCTGGCGTATCATCCCTAACGTGTCGGCAAACGCCACTGGGCAAAACGCCACCGAGCAATTCGGCAAAAGATACATCCTTATAAGGGGGGGAGAGCTTAGTAATGGGAAAACGCTTTAGCTTAAGGGCAATGAGCCTTGGGGATGTGGACCAGGTTGTTGAGCTTTATGCTCAGGTTTATAGCGCTGACTACATTAGCTTTAGCGAATTGGCTGCCGGTTTAGCCGAGGCTCCGGGGGTGATTTCGGAAGAGGCGATGGATATTTTCCAGGATGAGCTAATCGAAATTTTGACGGAGTCCCCGGCGGGGAATTTTGTGGCGATCGAGAAAGGGGAGATCGTCGGTTTTGTGATGGCCAGCGTCGAAGAAGCGGATGCCGGTCATATGGAATGCTGGATCAACGATATGGGGGTTTCACCCAAGCTCCAAGGGCAAAGTTTAGGCAAGCAACTGGTCGATGCGGTTGTCGATTGGGGCAAGAATAATAAGGTTAAATATTTCCTTCTAGAGTCAGGGTTTAACAACAAGAAGTCCCACGAATTTTTCGAGGACGTAGGCTTCAAGCCCATGGCAACAGTTTTTCACCTAGATGCCCGCTCCTGATCTCTCGACATTTGACTCACTCCAGTCTGGGATTGATAGCGTTGCTCCGCAGTAGTTAGGAGGTGAGCGATGATTCCCGCTTGGATAGTTATTGCGGTGGTGACGATCGCGATCGCTAGCTTAGCCAGTGCGATTCGTCCCGAGGATATTCGGTGGTTTAATCGGCAGCGGCGTCCCCGGTGGCTGACCTTTGAACGGTGGATTCCGGCGATTTGGAGTGTAATTTTTGTGATGGGGGCGATTTCTGCCCATATGGCTTGGCAGGCGGAACCGGGACAGGCAAGTTCTTGGGCGCGGATGGGGGGCTATGCGCTGTTGGAGCTGTTGGTGATTGCCTATTCGCCGGTGATGTTTTGGCTGCGGAATTTGTGGGTGGGGACGATTATTGGTGGGATTGGTTGGGTTTGGGGGCTGATTTTGGTGCTGTGGGTTGGTCCGGTTTCTACGACGGCGATCGCCCTGTTACTACCCTATTTACTGTGGGCTCCCATCGGTACTATCACTACCTATCAGATGGCAAAGATTAATCGCGCGCGGTTTTGATGACGCTGTCCGTGATGCTGTGGTGAGCACTAGACCTCTTGCGTGAATCCTCGCCCTAAATCCCTCTCCCCCAGGGAGAGGGACTTCAGAAAAATCGAATTTTGTCCTGTTTTGCTCCCTTTCTCCCCGGGGAGAAGGGGCTGGGGGATGAGGGCCTCCAGAGATTATCCATTCGTGCAAGAGGTCTACTGTTTGGCGAGGTCACAAGGGTTAGAATTTAACGTGACTTGGTTGGTTTGAGCACTCCATGGATTGGACCAATACGGAAGATAAAGAGGTTTGTCAGGGATTAAAGCAGTTCCGATTGGCGTTGCAGGATGTTTATCGGAATTACAGTGCCCTGAAGCGATTTGCCCAGGAGGAGTGTGGGCTGCGGTTGAGTGCGATCGCCGGGGATTGCAGTGTTGAGGACGCTGCTTTTGAGTTGATTGATCATGCGTCGGCAAAAGGGAAGTTAGAAGATTTACTGGAAGCGTTTCAGGGGCAGAATCCTAAGCACTCATTTGTTGTGGAGTTTCTGGCGTCGGAAGAAAGTCAGTCGCCCGAGCCAGAAGAAGAGGACTGCGCTGAAGAGTGCGAGGAGGTGGAGAGTTATTTGTGCCAAGCGCCCCCGGTGCCGGGGTATTTTGTGCCGCGTCCTGAGTATTCAAATCAGATTCGTGATCGCCTCCTTTCAGACGAAATTGATGAGCCGGGGACGTTGGTGGTTAGTGCGCTTCAGGGGTTGGGGGGTATTGGAAAATCGGTGTTGGCGGCGGATTTGGCGCGGCAGGGGGAGGTGCGATCGCGATTTCCTGATGGGGTGTTGTGGGTGACTTTGGGGCAGACGCCGGATTTGTTGAAGCTGCTGGGGGGATGGATTACGGCGCTGGGCGATCGCGAGTATTCGGCGACCACGGTGGATGCGGCGTCGGCGTATTTGCGATCGCTGTTGGCAGACAAGACGATGTTGCTGGTGGTGGATGATCTGTGGAATGTGGCGGATTTTGAGCCGTTTCGGTTGTCGGGGAAGGGCTGCCGGGTATTGGTGACGACGCGGGAGGCGAAGGTGCCGGGGATTCCGGAGCGGGCGGAGGTGCGCTTGGGGGTGATGTCCCTGGAGGAGGGGCTGCGGCTGGTGGAGTTGCGGTTAGGGGAGGCGTTGTCGGCGGCGGATCGGGGGGTGTTTGCCACTTTTGCGGAGGAGGTGGAGTTTTTGCCGTTGGCGTTTGATTTGATTACGTCCCAGGTGGCGGATGGCTATGACTGGTTGACGTTGTTGGAGGATTTTCGGGACGAGTTTGATGTGCTGAGTGTGGCTCGCTCGGGCGGGGATGAGGTGCGGCGACTGCGTAGTTTGCGGGCGTGTTTCAATTTGAGTTTGCGGCGGTTGGATCGGGAGGTGTTGCGGCGGTTTGCTTGGTTGGGGGTGTTGCCGGAGGATGTGGCGGTGGATGCCCGCATGGCAAGGGTGTTATGGGAGGTGTCCCCCGTGGAGGCGCGGCGGCAATTGTTGGATTTTTTGCGGCGGGGGCTGATGCTGTCGGGTCCGAAGGTGTCGGTGGCGGGGCGGTCAATTCCTACGTTTCGGCAGCATGATTTGCTCCATGATTTGGCGACGGATTTGTTGGCGGCTCCGGTGGATCCGCTGGGGGATGGCGATTCGTTGCCGGGGTTGGGGTTGTCGGTGGAAATCGCCCACGGTAGTTTGTTGGATCGGTATTTGCCGGCGTCGGGGTGTTGGGCTGACCTAACGGATGACGGCTATATCCATGGGCGGTTGACTTGGCATATGGAGCGGGCGGGGCGGGTGCGGGAGATTCACCAGTTGATTCGCCAGGCGCGGGAGGATGGGCGCAACGGTTGGTATGAGGCGTGCGAGGAGTTGGGGCAGTTAACGATTTTTGTGGAGGATGTGGCGCGGGCGTGGCGGTTGGCGGAGGAGACTTACGGGATTATTCCCAGGGAGCCGGAGGGGTGGGAATGGCAGATGTGGTGTGCGTTTGTGACAGTGTCGTTGAATAGTTTGGTGGGGAATGTGCCGGCGGCGTTGATTGCGGCGTTGGTGGAGAAAGGGGTTTGGAGTGAGGCGCGGGGGTTAGCCTATGCCATGCAGAAACGGAAGGAAGGTGATCGGGAGAGGGCGATCGCTGCTTTAGTTCCCCATTTTTCTAGTCGGGAGTTGGTGAATGAAGCCCTCAAGGCAGCGCGGGCGATGTTTGCTGGGGGCGATGACATTTTGTTGGCAGTGGTTAAGCATCGACAGGAGTTTGTGGAGAATCCTGTGGCGATCGCCCGCGAGATTTCCTCTGAATCTTCCCGAGCCAGTGCATTATCCAGCTTGGCCGACAAACAACCAGAGCTGTTGCCGGAAGCCCTAGAGGTCGCCCGCGAGATTTCCAATGAATATGACCGAGCCAGGGCATTATCCAGCTTGGCCGACAAACTAACGGTGGAGCTGTTGCCGGAAGCCCTAGAGGTCGCCCGCGAGATTTCCAATGAATATGACCGAGCCAGGGCATTATCCAGCTTGGCCGACAAACTAACGGTGGAGCTGTTGCCGGAAGCCCTAGA
>JBCCTE010000029.1:0-12717 GCA_039198915.1 Cyanobacteria bacterium P01_D01_bin.73
CGACCGCTGCGAAGGCGCTGATTGCATCTGTTGTAATCGGGTGCCATGATCTTGATTCCGTCAAGTATTGGGTCGCGCCTCGCGGTCCAGCAAGGAGAACAAGCGGGGATGGTACGAAGTGCACTGGATTCGTCGGAGGCGCCCCCAATGAATTGGATCCTAGGACCGATGATCCTCATCATGCTGATTCCCATTTATGAGGCGTTTCAGGATGAGGATATTTGGCAGAAAATGCTCGCCTTTGCCAGCGTTTCCACCAAAACCTCCATCATGATTCTGGTGATTTCCGTGCTGCGGGATGACTGGATGATTGGCTTGGTGGGGGTGCTAATTCTCAGCGTGGGCAATGCGTCGCTGATGCTGTTGGCGCAGGTTTTGAAGCGGGTGAACGAATCATGATGGAGCAGTTAATCAACTGGGTAAGTGCCGGCTGTATTGCCGTGGGGCTGGTGTTTTGGCTGTGGGGAACGCTGCCGCTGGTGGGACCGCGATCGGTGTTGTTTAAGCTCCACAGTCTTTCGGTGGCCGACACCCTGGGCTCCGTTGCCATTGTGATGGGCTTGCTGCTTAAAATTCCCAGCGAGTGGCCGCTGTTGGTGCTGGCGCTAATTTCCTTAGCAATTTGGAACACGATTTTGGGCTACGTCCTGGCCTACTGTTCAACGGAGGAGCCCAATGACTGAGGCAATGACTGATTGGGATGTGGTGGCGATCGCGGCTCTATTACCGATCGCCGCCGTTATGACCACGCTGCAAAAAAATCCCTATCACGCCCTAGTGGTGCGGGGAATCTTAGGGGCGATCGCTGCCCTGGTCTATGCCCTGCTGGGAGCAGCCGATGTGGCTCTAACGGAAGCGCTGGTGGGAACGATGTTGGCCATTACCCTATACGCCGTTGCGGTGCGATCGTCCTTGGTATTGAAACTGGGAATTGTCGATCCCGTTGAACCGCTGCTGGAGGATCTGCGCACCTTTTGCGATCGCCATTCCCTGCGTCTGGAATTGCACACCCTCGATGATCGCCAGGCACTGGATCATGCCCTGGAAACCAAGGAAGTCCATGCGATCGCCCTGCCAACGCCCCTCAAAAGCAATGGCGACAAACCCTACGCCTTGACCGTGCGGGTGCCGCGCCTGCATGAGCTGATGCAAACGGAGCTGAACCCGGCGATCGCCACCCTGGCCTCAGTTGCGATCGAAGACCCCGCACCCACTGTCTCGCCTACCCCGCCGCTAGTGTCTGACTCAGCCAATCGCTAACGCTTCGTCTTTAGCCCCGATCCGTCGCCCACCCAGTTTTTTTACGCCCATGAAGTGGATTTATATCCTCGCCGCCGTTGCTTTTTACATCAAAATGCTTCTGCTGCCGAACCCCACATCGGAGCTATCCAGCGCGGAGGTCATGCTGTCCATCGTTCAGGACACGGGCATCCCCAACGCGGTTTCGGGCATTATTTTTCGCAACCGCCTCTACGACACCATTTTCGAAGTGGTTGTGTTCACCCTGTCGATTATGGGTGTGCGGTACCTGCTGTCGGACGAGACGCCGTCGCCCAATATTCGGAAACTTACGGATCAGCCTTCGGTTGTACTGGCGCGCCTCGGGGCAACGATCGCCGCTTTGATTTGCGTAGAGCTAATGCTGCGGGGACACCTGAGCCCCGGCGGTGGATTTGCTGCGGGAGTGGCTGGCGGTACGGCGATCGGGCTAGTGGCCATCACATCACCAACGAAGTACACAGAAACAATTTATAAGCGCTGGCAAGTATCCAAGCTAGAAAAACTATCGGTGCTCGTCTTTATCGTGCTGGCGGTGCTGACTCTGGCGGGTTGGACGCTACCCCTCGGTGAGTTCGGCGGACTGATTAGCGGTGGGTCAATTCCAATTTTGAACGCCCTGGTTGCCATTAAAGTGGCGCTAGGATCCTGGGCTGCTATTTTGCTGTTTATTCGCTACCGCGGCTTGCTATAAGCGCCCCAGACGCCCTCGGGCACCCCATCGCGCACCGCGTAAGCCAGGGAGAACGTCAACAACGGAAGTGGACACTTCGGGAAGTGTTTGATACTCCGGAAAAGCATTAGGACCAGTGAAAGGAGGAGGTAAGTCTTTCAACGGTCTTAAGGGTCTTCTCTGGCATGGTTCTTTCCCACTCACTTCCGTTTCAGTCGGTTCCTGATAACCTGACGTCCTCTGCTAATAATCGGCACGATCGCGCCCCCCAGAGCAGCGCTCACACGGGCAAAAAACGCGCCCAAATCGCCGGACAGGCAGTGGTTTTGGGTGCCAGCATCGCCGGGCTACTAACGGCACGGGAGCTGGCGGAGCGGTTTGAGCAGGTGGTGATTATTGAGCGCGATCGCCTCTATCCCAATAGCCCTCGCCCTGGCGTGCCCCAAACGGATCACGTCCACGTGCTGCTGGCTAAGGGGCTGGAGATTCTGGAGACGCTGTTCCCAGGATTAACCCAGGAGTTGGCGATCGCCGGTTCACCGGAAGTGGACTGGACTGCGGATTGCCAAATGATGGGCTTCGGCGGTTGGAACCCCCGGTTTGAATCGGGGCTAACCACCCGCACCTGTAGCCGATCACTGCTGGAAAATCTGATTCGCAAGCGCCTACGCACCTGGCACAACGTTGAGTTTATGAGCGGCGTGTCGGTTTCGGGCTTGGTTATCCAAAAGGGTAAGGGCGAGCGCGATCAAGTTACCGGCGTCACCGTCCGACGCGGCACCCAGCGCTATTCCATCAGCGGCGAGCTTGTGGTTGATGCAACGGGTCGGCGCTCTGCCTTACCCCAGTGGCTAACGGAGTGGGGCTACAGCCTGCCGGAGGAAACGACCATCGACGCCAAGCTGGGATATGCCAGCCAGTGGTTTGAAATCCCGGCGGAATATCACCATCACCAGGCCGCCGACGACACTCGCTGGAACTGGAAGTCCCTGTTGATTTGGGCAAAGCCGCCGTACCAAACCCGCGCCGGGGTGCTGTACCCGGTGGAGGGCAACCGCTGGGTGGTCACCCTGTCTGGCACCGGTGGCGATTATCCCACCGCCCACGACCAAGACTTTTTGAAATTTGCCCGCAGCCTTCGCGATCGCGCCATTTATCAAGCGATTCGCCATGCCGTACCGGTCTCCCCCGTTAAAACCTATCGGGGCACTGCAAATCGCTGGCGACACTACGAAAAAATGGACCGCTTTCCCAGTCGGCTCGTGGCATTGGGAGATGGGGTTTGTGCCTTCAATCCCCTCTACGGCCAAGGTATGACCGTTGCCGCTCTCTCGGCCCAGCGCCTGGGGCAGTGGCTCGATAAGACCTGCCGTAGCGATCGCTCGAACCTCACCCGAGGTGGCGATCGCTTCCGCAAAACCTTGGGCTCCGTGCTGCAACTGCCGTGGCTAATGGCCACCGGCGAGGACCTGCGCTGGCCCAAAACCGAGGGGGAACAGCCCAACTGGTGGATGCGTGCACTGCAACGCTACCTCAAAGAAGTGCTGACCCTAACCGACCGATTTCCGAAAATTCACAAGCGTGTTTGGCACGTTCAACATATGGCTACCCACCCCGTTTCTCTATTTCACCCCACCGTCTTTGCTCCCGTCGTTGGCAGCCTACTGTCCCAGGGGCAACACTCCGATCAGACCCTTCCTTATCGCGGATCTGGACGCTAGCGCCGGGTTGAAAAAAAACTCAGAATTCGAGTAACTCAGCTCAAACAACTCAGAGTGTCAACAGCACTCAAAATCCAATCAACTGTTTCTACTTCTTTTATGGGGTGTGCCACCAACGCGTCCCATATTTTGCTGTCAATATTCCGCTGTCAATGCGCTTGCTAATAACTTTCAACGCAGTAAGTCATTACTAAACCGCCATGCGCTTATTTACGAAGGCATCTTGGCGTGGATCTCCCGCCATCGGCCTCTCATTCTGACCATTGACATTCTGATCGTTGAACGGTTCACCAAAGGGCTGGCTTGTTGGTGGCTCTGGCTGGGGCGATCGCGGCACCGGCACCGGAAACTCCAATCCCGAGCCATGCTCCACCATAAATACGTTGGAGTACAAATTAGCAATAACCTGCTTACCCGCCTGGGTTAACGCCAAGTATTCCAGCGCATCCTGCACGTAGGGGTATACCCCCTTCCAGAAAAATTGGGCATAATTGTTGCGCAAATCGCCGGGATTCTTGTACCCCAGCACCTCATTCATCCCCGTCTCTTCAAACTCGTAGAACAAGGCGCAGATTTTATTGAGATAGCGCGGATCGCTGAGCTGTCCCAATAAATCCGCCGCCCGTACCAAGCCAGGAAAATTTCGAGTATCTTGCCGATCTTCTCCGTCAGGAACCGGAAACCGCGTCAGCTCCACATTGCGCTTCAGGATTTCCACATCAATCAGCTTATGCCCCCCAAACCGCTCCTCGAGAAACTGCTTGCTGCGGTCCACATGGTAAGGCGTCAAGCTGGCATCCGTTGCCCCCACTGGTAGTCGAACCCGCTCATCATCAATGCCGGTCGCATACCAACCATTGCCATCATTCAGGCACACACCTTTGATATAGCCAATATCGTGAAATAGTAGCGAGATGATGAAGTGCAGCCAGTCGTCGGGAGCTACCCCCCCGTCTCGAATGTGCTTACCTCGAATCACTTCCTGCCCCACCAACGCCACCATGATGGTGTGCTCAACGTTGTGATAAAGCGCATCACCGTTGGCAATATTTTCCAGGGCAACGCCCCCCGCCCACGCCAGAATGTCCTTGTAGCTGCTTTTCCAGTTACCGTAGGTTCGCTCATACCCTTCCTGAAGTCGGGCGACGAAGGCGTTGATGAGTAGGTCAGTTGAGTTAAACAGCATGGCGTCGGGAGCAAGGAAATGATTGGGAGAGGATGCTGACTCGAAGTTTCGATCTGATGCTTAAGCCTTAACCTGGACGTCCTCGCTTTTCAAGCTGATACATCGATCACTAGATCTCTTTCAATTGCACAAACATGGGATGTAGCGAACAAGCATGAAACTCAGTGTTTTAGGTGCTAGCGCTTGTATTAATTGTTTCTCTTTCAAATTCAGGAACTAGTGTAGCTCACGGTTATGAATTGGTAAACGTGCCCTTAATTTGATTCCTATTAGCTACTGCGTCTAAGAACTGGTTTAAAGCTTAGTTAGCGTCGATTTTTACCGTCGAACAGGCATAAGAGCCACTTCTTACAGTATTTCTTAGCGATTTCGACTACGTTCTGTTGAGGTTTTTTGAACTGCTAATTCAGCGTGCTGTTTTGGTGCCTTGTTTCTATTCACTTCTTAACTGTACTCCGATTTTCAAAGTGTCTTGATTTGAGCGATGAAAGGGTTGAACTTCTTAAAATTAAGGAGTGGCAGTAGTGGGTTCTGATGGGTTGGATACAGACTAGGAGAATAAAGGGGTGGGAGCGGAGGCTTTGGAAGCGTTAATTGAATTGATGGATTCATTACTGATCCGCTGGGTAGAGGGTGATGTTGGAGCGGTTGGCTGTGGGTAAGTGGGAATAAGCGAGTCGTTTTTTAGAAACAGGATTAGCAACAGGAGTTGAGTTATGTCAGATCGTTCCTCTCGTTCTGGTTCCGGTGCGCGAAAGCCGGTTGGAATTTCAATTGCGGCGGCGGTGGCGATCGCGGTGGGAGCAACAACGGCTTGGGTGACGAGTCAGCCGCAGGAGTCGGTCACTCCGGAGCCTGCCCCGTCGGCGTCGGTATCGACGGCGTCGCCTTCGCCGGTTGGGGAGGCGGCTCCGGCGGCGGTGGAACAGTCGCTGATGGTGTATTGGCTGAAGGATACGGGGCGATCGCTGGAGTTGACGCCGCTGAGCACGAAGGTTTACGCGCCGGACCGGTCGGAGGATATTTTGATGGCGGCGTTGGCCCAGCTTTTTGCGGAGCCGCCGGTGGATGAAGTGGGTAATGCGGTGCCGTTGGAGACCAAGGTGTTGTCAGTGGCGGTTAAGGAGGATGGGGTGCATGTGGATGTGTCTGAGGGGTTCGTTGCTGGTGGTGGGTCGGCGTCGATGATGGGGCGGTTAGGGCAGTTGATTTTTACGGCGACGACGTTGAATCCTAATGCGCCAGTTTGGGTTTCGGTGGCGGGGGAGCCGCTGACGCTGTTGGGGGGAGAGGGCATTGAGGTGATGCAGCCGATGACTCGCCAGCAATTTAGCGAAAACTTCGATATGTAGTGCGAATTTACTGCGAAACTACCCACGGGATTCCAAAGGGTCGCTGACCCTTTGGTGGGGGTTTGGGGGCAACGCCACCAAGGTGGAGATGCTGAGCTGAGGTCAGAGTCGAGGCCAGAAAAAACACTACATAGTATTGCCAGGCGATCGCCGAGTTCAAAAGACCTGGCACCATAGTTGGGATACTTCAATCGCCCAACGAATCCATGACCACCCCTGCTCCAACCTTTGGCAGAATGACCCAACCTGCGGGAACGCCGCCGGATCCGAACGAGATGGATGCACTGCTAGAGCGGGCGTGCGACCTACTCCAAACCGGTGAATTTGATAGGGGCGATCGCGACCTAATCGGTCAGATGATTGAAGGCTTGGGGGATACGCGGGGAATGATGCGGCTGCAATTTGCGGAAACCCTGGGCAAGGGAGTTGGTGAAGCGGCGGTGCCCCAACTAATGGAGGCGTTGGCGAGCCATGAAAATCCGGTGGTGCGTCGAGCCAGCGCCAAAACGCTGACGCTAATCCGCGATCCTCGCGCCATTCCGACGCTGGTGAATGCGTTTCTAAACGACGAGGACACGGTGGTCAAGGGATCGTCCATCGGAGCGCTGGCGGATACGGGAAAGCCGTCGGTGCCAGTATTGCTAGAGATTTTGTCAGACACTAACCAGCCGGAAAGCATCAAAGGTCATGCTGCCTGGGCGCTGGGAGTGATTGGTTCCGACGCTGCGGATGAGCTATTCAAGGCGGCGGGCTCGGAAATGGATGATGTGCGTCAGGCGGCGGTGGGGGCGATCGCCGGGATTGCGCGGGAAAAGAAGGATGAACGGGCGATCGCAACGTTGGTAGCGGCGTTGGACGATGGCAATACCGAGGTGCGCTTGGAAGCGGCGTCGGCGTTAGGGGAAGTTCAATCGGCGGCGGCACGACCAAAACTGCTTGAGCATTTGGCAGACAGTGACTCCGATGTGCGTAAAGGTATGGCGTTGGCGTTGATGAAGGTGGGCGATCGTGACACGGTGCCGATATTGAAGGAGGTGCTGGAAAAAGAAGTGGATCCCAACATTAAGCGCATTATGGCTCTAGCCGTCAGCCAGCTACAAAACCGCCTAGGAATTACTGACTTGGAAGAAGATTAGTGCCATTGGATCTTATGGTCTCCAGTCGAGATTATCGGCAACGATGACCTTTGAAGGGTCTTGTAATCGAGGGGTAGTGGAGGAATGTTTGGAGGAAGTCTTGCCGCCTCAGTTGTCTCCAGGGAAAGTACCCATGCATCATGCCCTCAGCCTAATGCGGTCTTACATCAATGGTGATTGACTATGGCTTGCTGAAAATGGCGCTCAAGAAGGTCCGAAAGTTTCTTCGATAGACTTTACCGACGCCCGACAAAAAAACATCGGAGTGATCGCGCCCTTAACTGAACTTCGCGAGTTTGAAGTGTCTATGGCTTCGTCGGATCTTGGGGCGTCAAATCTTGAGACTTTGGAGACGAAGCAGCATTCAGCAAAGAATCGGTGTTGAACGTGTTGCCGGTCAGAATATCGCCGTTCGTGGAGAGGGGAGGTACGGGATCGTAGCCGTTTGGACCCCAAGGATTGCACTTTAAAATTCGGAGCAGCGCTAGCCAACTTCCTTTGAATGGTCCAAATCGCTCGATCGCCCGAATGCAGTAGTGGGAGCAGGACGGGTAGAACCGACAGGTGGGCATCGATAGAGGAGACACCAACAGCTGATAAGTCTTAATCAGTCCGGTTAGAAAAGCGATTAAAAAGTGCCGCATGGGTAGCGATGGCCCCGATTGCAACTGGATCTTCGTCTGTATGATAGCGGTTGAGCAGTGTCCACAGAAATACCGTAGGCGGGCTGGGAAATATGGCGGCTGAGGCGATCGCTGAAAACTTAGGAACCTTTCCAATTTGGCAGGGAATTATCCTGGTGGTGGCGTGGCTGGGGGGCTTGATGCTGCTGTCGGAGGTGCTGTATCGGCGGGAATTAGCCAGCGCTGAAGTGGGACGAAAAATTGTCCATATCGGCACGGGCAATGTGGTGCTATTCGCTTGGTTGTTGGGAATTCCAGCGTGGATGGGGATTTTGGCGGCCGTGTTGGCGGGGGGAGTTGCCCTGATTTCCTACCGAGTGTCTATCCTGCCTAGCGTTAACGGGGTGGGGCGCAAGAGTTTGGGCACGTTTTTTTATGCCATCAGCGTGGGGGTGGCGATCGCCATTTTCTGGGGCGTTGGCGAACCCTACTTTGCGGCGCTGGGCATTGGCGTAATGGCTTGGGGCGACGGCTTAGCGGGTTTGGCGGGGCAGCGTTGGGGGCGACACCAGTACGAGTTCCTCGGCGGGCGCAAAAGCTGGGAAGGGTCGGCGGTAATGGGGCTGGTTAGCGGTTTGGTGACGTTGGGAGTGCTATGGCTGGCGTTTGGAAGTTTTCCCCAGCTTTGGTTAATTGCCGGGGGGGTGGCGATCGCCGCTGCGGCTTTGGAGACTATTTCCTTTTTGGGCATTGATAACTTAACGGTGCCCCTAGGAAGCGCTGGCTTAGCCTATGGATTAGTTCACTGGCTGGCGTAGTTAGCAGCCCGTCCGGTATTTTCCGGGGCTTTGTTGGGGAGATTCTCAGAGCAAGATTTCCAGAGCAAGATTTCCAGAGCAAAACTCGTAAATCATTTAGCTTTTTATCAGACGCCGAAGCAGTAGCTAAAGCTCCAGATTTTTACACTTATCAAGGATTATTGTTTTCTCCTAGATACGCTGCATAATGGGTTCAAAAGCCCTATCCAAGAGTGCAGTTACTCAGGGGAGAGTCCGTGGATAGTCCAGGCACACACAGCCACAGCAGCGATGATAGCTGGATTGAGCGCAGTGATTTTGATGATGTGTATCGTCAGGCCTGCGGCGGTAGCATTGCGGCGATCGTCCAAGTCCTAAACCATCGATACGCTGACCGGGGTCTGCGCACGCGAGCCATGCTGTCGGGCAGTACCCTCAAGCTTTTGTGTGAAGCGCCGGAGGCTGAGTTGCTGGACCAAGAACAAACCGTTGATCGCGTTTGGCAAAGCTTAGAGAATATCGGTCCAAAAGGGATCTCTCGCGTCCATGTTTACGGGCGACTGGTGCGAGAACAGCAGCTTCTGTGGTTGGATGCCATTGAGCGTAACCCTGAGCATTTGCTGTGGTCCCATCAAGGAAAGTTAAAGCGATCGCACTGGTTTCGCTGGGTATGGCGAGACCTGACCCAACAGCAGCCCAAAACCGAACTCCCAGGAATTTCCCGCACGGAACGCTGGAGCAGCGGAACTGAAAAGCAATCCTCCACCCAACCGCTCGTATTGGGTGCCGTCGGTGGGGCGATCGCCAGCCTTTTACTCCTTGGGGGAATTGCCTGGTACATGGGCTGGATTAACCCCCTCGGTTCAGACACCGCCCAATCTCCCCAACCAGCACCGTCCCCCGCCACCACTCCAAGCACCGATCCCTTCGCCCAGGCAATTCGCATCGCCGAAGCCGCCTCCCTCAGCGGGCAAAAAGCTAGCACCCGCGAAGATTGGGAAAACCTAAGTCAACAGTGGCGTAAAGCCTCGGATTTAATGGGGCAGGTTAAACCCGATGACTCGCGATATCAAACGGCTCAAGACCGAAAAGGAGCCTATCTACAAAACAGCATCGTCACTCGCCAGCAGGCAGAAAAGATTTCCCCTACTCCCTAGGACGTTTGGAATACGCCTGGAATACATTGGCACTCAAATTCTAGAAGCCCAACAAATCAAGCATCAATGCGACTAGCGGGTGCATAACGAGGGCAGATTCTTTAAACTGTATAAAGGCATGGCAAGCGACGGTGAAATTCAAATATTTTCGCTCCGAGAAACAGCGGACGATTAAAGCGGATTCGTTAAGACAAGATTTGACAATCGGTTCTACACTGAGTTGGGACGACAGATAAGGCGCTAGATATTGACTAATTAGAGACGGTCTCCACGATATTCGAGCGAGTTCTCTCCTAACCGCTGTCCTCATTCTCCCCCCCGTTCTACTGACAGATCTCCCTTGAGGAAAATCCATGATTGGGTCTGGTTTATCCGACACCCCCTCACCTCGGTCTACTACAGACTCTGACTACGCTTCAAGTAGGTCAGTTGCAGATAGTGCGGGCGTCAAGACTGATGCGACCCGATCCGAAACTATCAAGAATTCCGCAGAGAATTCCGCAAATTCAGTCGTTGTTTCGCCCAGCAAGCTGATGCTGTGGTGGGGGCCTTTAACGCCCTTAACTAAAGTATTGACGATCGCCCTAGCGGCTCCGTTAGCGGTACTCAACGGCTGGGCGCTAGCGACGATCTTCGGCTATTTTCAATCATTGATTGCAGTTTTACTCGTAGCAGCGCTGCTGTCATTTTTGCTGAACTACCCGGTGACGTGGCTAAGCGATCGCGGTTTTCGGCGGGGACCAGCGGCGGTTTTGGTCTTCCTGCTTGCTCTGTCGGTACTGGTGGGGATCGGCGTCACCCTGGTACCGGTAGTGATTATCCAGGCGCAGCAATTGGTGGTGCGGCTTCCGGACTGGATCGACTCCGGACAGCAGCAGCTGATGAACCTCAACGCCAAAGTGGATATTTTCGGGCTACCCATTAGCCTCGACGGTGCCATCAATCAGCTAAATGATCGCCTCAAATACGAACTGCAAAGCATTGCCGGGCGATCGCTCAATCTTGCCCTGAGCCTGACGGTGCTAACGGTGGTGCGGCTGGTGGATGTGATTCTGGCGATCGTCCTGACGTTTTATCTGTTGCAGCACAGCAACGAAATTTGGCGCAGCATCGTCAACTGGCTGCCCCGCCGCTATCAAAAGCCCTTTTCCGTCACCCTTCGCCTCAGTTTCCAAAACTATTTCATCGGGCAACTGCTCATCGCCAATTGCATGGGCGTTGGGCTAATTGCCATGTTCGTGCTGCTGAAAATCCCCTTCGGACTCCTGTTCGGCATCACCATCGGCGCAATGGCGCTGGTGCCCTTCGGCGGCTCCATCGGTATTTTCCTGGTGACATTTTTGGTGGCGTTGCAAAATATTAGCCTAGCGTTCCAAACTCTGGCGGCAGCCCTACTGGTACAGCAGGTGGTAGAAAATCTGATTGCCCCACGAGTCCTTGGCAGCGTTACCGGCTTGAATCCCTTCTGGGTCTTTGTATCGATCCTAACTGGGGCAAGAATTGGCGGACTTCTGGGCGTAATCCTCGCCGTGCCAACGGCAGTGGTTATCAAAGAAGCCCTGGAATTCCTGCGCAACCCCCAGTCTCCTGACCCTGAACAGGCGATCACCCCTGCCGTCTCCATGGCAGCGATCACCCCACAGCCCGCTATTCAGGCTGAATAACGTCCAAGTTGAATAAACTGAGGAGAATAACGGACGAAAGGACAGAGAATCGGTTCTTGGTTCTTGACCTTGTGACACTAATGAGTGGCTGTCCCGCCAGGCTTCTTCAGCTATGCGTCCTAGTGTTAAAGCAGAATTCAGCGACAGGGAAGTGTTGACTTCCACGGAGACTATAGTGACGACAAATCTCCTCTCCACCTCTGCCCCAACCAGCACTAATCATCAGCAGAATCCACCTGTCCACTGCGACAACCTGGGTTGTTGACATCAGGAGCCGCGGCCAAAAGATCCGCAATATTCGACCTCGGATTAATGTCACCTCTCAAGTTGATTTTTAACTCATCAATCAGATTTTCCTGGTTAACTTTCTTGCAACTGATGCGAACCTTGCCTGCCGCACCAAATGAATCTTGAAACGCCTGGTTAACCTGTTGACTAGTAATATCTTTCTCTAAATTTCTCACCAATAAAGTACGAACCTTAGACGCATTTAGCTGGTCAATCAACAGAATCGTTTCCTGATAGTATTCTTCAGGCGTTTCTGAATAGCAGGTGCCATGCTTGTACCATTCATGGCGATGTAAATAGGACTGATAGCCAGGCATCTTAATCGCCAATTCCTGACGTAATGCTGGGCTTAAGTCGAGTTCCGGCAACCGAGACCAGCGCTTATCCTTATCCAACTGCTCAATATTCCTCGGAACATTGCAATAAACCGGGCGTGGCCACAAACCATGGATTGAGAAAGAGGTTGCGTCAAAGCGATCGCCCGTCTGGCTTCTGCACTCTGGCTTATTCAGCCGCGTTTCACAAAAGCTAGGCTGCCAGCTTGCCGCCAACACATAGTTTTGACCGGGGCTATTCTGACTAGGATTGTTGCGGTCTGAATCAGTGAGGGGGCGATCGCTATTCGAAATCCCTTCACTAATTCGACCGCAAGCAACGCCAACCCAACGACTACTGGGGGACGCATCTTCAATCCGAATTTGATAATGAGTTGCGTCCCGTTTGTTCTTACCCAAAAGTGGATAGGTTGTACCAGGACGAATGGTGATATTTCCTGGGTTTGCCTGTCGCCGAATTGAACTTAATGCTGGGCAACTGGTGTCGGCGGTAAATGTCCCAGTGAC